>QIGP01000429.1 GCA_003228965.1 Gammaproteobacteria bacterium | reverse complement strand
ATGACCTGGGCCGCGTTTGCTGGCCAAGGCGCTGTACCATGCGGGCTCGGATGTCGTGATACCTTGCGTATTGAAGCCGGGCTCAATCTCTATGGCACCGACATGGACCAAACGGTTACTCCCCTGGAGGCGGGTCTGGCCTGGACAGTTAATTTTGATCGTACCGATCGCGCGTTTAATGGCCGCGAGGCGCTTGAAAAGCAGCAAGCTTGCGACCTGCCGTTGTGGTGCGGTGTGGTCTTGGTGGGCAAGGGCGTCATTAGGGGCGGATATGAAGTTACGACCGCTGGTGGCGCTACGGGCGTGATTACGAGTGGTACGTTTTCGCCTACCCTGAAGCGCGCGGTAGGCTTTGTCCGCATTAGTCCTACGGATGAAACGGATTGCCTGGTAGAAATTCGAGGACGCAAGCTTGATGCCTGGCTACGACCCCTTCCTTTTGTGCGAAATGGTACAATTCGCGTCGACCTTTCCTGAACGATTTAACGGAGGCTCCATGAGCGAGATCCCAGCAGAACTTAAGTATACGACCAGCCATGAATGGGTGAAGCAGAACGAAGATGGCCATTTTGTCGTGGGTATTACCGACCACGCTCAGGAGGCATTAGGAGATCTGGTATTTGTCGAATTGCCCGAAGTCGATAGCGAACTTGATGCCGCCGAGAACTGTATTGTGGTTGAATCGGTTAAAGCCGCTTCCGACGTGTACTGTCCCGTTGGCGGTAAGGTCGTTGCCATTAATGAAGCGCTTGAAGATGCACCAGAGTTGGTTAACAGCTCACCTTTTGGCGATGGCTGGCTTATGGTGATCGAACCTGCTGACGCTAACGCTGTAACTAATCTGCTTGACGCTGACGCGTACGCGCAGTCAATCGCCGAAGAATAAATGTCGAGGTATCTTGTATGAGTCAGGTAACGCTAAAAGGTAATCCGGTTAACGTAGTAGGGTCACTTCCCGAGATTGGTGGACGTGCTCCTGAAGTGCGTCTCACTACTACCGATCTGCGCGACGTAGGTCTCAATGAGTGGTCCGGCAAGCGCAAACTGCTGAGTATATTTCCAAGTATCGATACCGGTGTCTGCGCACTTTCTACGAAAAAATTTAATGATCATGCTCGCAACCACGACGATGTGGTCATGCTTATGATTTCCGGCGATCTTCCGTTTGCCCATCAGCGATTTTGCGGCAATGAGGGTCTGGAGAACGTGGTTAATCTGTCAACAATGCGCAATCAAAATTTCGCTAAAGACTATGGCGTGTTGATGGAAGACGGGCCGCTGGCCGGACTGACGGCTCGGGCCATTGTGGTGCTGGATGAGCACAACACCGTTGTCCATACCGAAATGGTTGAAGAAATTTCTTCAGAGCCCAATTATCAGATAGCTCTGAGAGCACTTGGTATTGAAGCCAGCGCTACCGATACGTAAATAACGCCACTCATCTATTTGCTTAGCCTGGCGCCGCGTTGCGCCTTGCTTGGCATAGCTTCGTACTTGGCGCCGTGGTTTAACCACGACGATCCGAACATAACCTAGGAGAACGCACATGGCGGCACTGGTCTGCGGTTCGCTTGCATACGACACGATTATGGTTTTTGAAGGCAAATTCAAGGAACACATTCTGGCCGACAAAATACATATGTTAAATGTGTCGTTTCTTGTGCCAAATATACGACGTGAGTTTGGCGGTTGCGCTGGCAATATCGTATATAACATGAACCTGCTGGGTGTTGATGCGTATGCCATGGGTGTGGTTGGACACGATTTCGCACCGTATCGGGCCTGGATGGACAAGTTCGGATTGAGCCAGCGACACGTGCTGGAACTTAGCGACGAGTTTACGGCCCAAGCTTATATAACCACGGATTTGGACGATAACCAGATAACGGCGTTTCACCCAGGCGCTATGAATCATTCGTCGGAAGTTAATGTGCCTGACGACGGCAGTATAACGATAGGCATCGTTGCACCAGACGGACGCGACGGCATGATTCGTCACGCCACAGAATTTGTGGATGCGAATATCCCGTTTATTTTCGATCCAGGTCAGGGATTGCCCATGTTTGACCGCGACGATCTGAAACGGTTTATCGGTCAGGCAACCTGGGTAACGGTTAACGATTACGAAATGCAGCTCGTGCAAGAGCGTACCGGGTGGTCTCCGGACGAGGTGGCCAAACAGGTCGAAGCTCTAATTGTTACGCGGGGTGGAAAAGGCTCGCACATATATTCTGGTGGGCGACGCATTGAAATTCCGGCTGCGAAAGTAGAGCGGCTTGCGGATCCCACCGGGTGTGGTGACGCGTATCGTGCCGGATTGCTTTACGGTCTTATGAATAACCTGGATATAGAAATTACAGGTCGAATAGCGTCGCTGTGCGGTGCCATTAAAATTGAACAACACGGAACGCAAAATCATCATTTTACGCAAGAAGAATTTGCCAGACGCTACCGCGAAAACTTCGATCAGGAGATCGTTATTTGATTAAGGTGACAAAAGTCGGAAATACCAGATTGCTACTCACGTTGCTACAAGATAGTGCGCGTGTTCTTGGCAAGAAATCCAAATCCAGCGTTGCCAGGACATTAGTTTTTCTGAGTCTGTTGATGTCGCCACTTGCTATAGCCGATACGGACACAACTCAGTGGAGTCGAACGCTTGAAAACGTATCGTCTGGCGTTGTATCAATTCGCGTGGACGTTACGCGCGCCTTTGATACGGACTGGAGTCAGTCAACCCAGGCGACCGGTTTTGTGGTCGACGCCAAGCGCGGTCTTATCCTAACCAACCGGCACGTTGTCACAGCGAGTCCGGTTGTTGCGCAGGCGGTGTTTCTCAATCACGAAGAAGTCGAGCTGTTTCCGGTCTATCGCGATCCGGTGCACGACTTTGGTATCTATCGTTACGACCCGAAACGACTTCGCTACATAGAGCCATTTGAATTTAAGCTTAGAAAAGAAAACGCCCGAATAGGTCGTGAAATTCGGGTGGTGGGTAACGATGCGGGTGAGCAGCTTTCGATTTTGGCAGGCACCATTGCCAAACTCGACCGCGAAGCTCCGGACTATGGCGCCGGTAAATACAACGACTTTAATACGTTCTATTTCCAAGCGGCATCTGGAACATCAGGTGGCTCGTCCGGTTCTCCCGTCATCGACATTAATGGAGACGTGATTGCGCTTAACGCAGGGGCAAACTCCGCAGCAGCAAGCAGTTTCTTTTTACCTCTGGATCGCATCGAACGAGCGTTATCGCTATTGCAAAACGATCAGCCGATTACTCGCGGCACTCTCCAAACCGTTTTCGTGCATAAACCGTTTGATGAACTTAAGCGACTCGGGTTAACCGACGACAGAGAACGTCTGGCGCGTCAGTTAGACAACAACTACAACGGCATGCTTGTAGTCGATCAGGTGGTGCCAGGCGCTCCTGCCGCCGAAGTGCTGCAGTCGGGTGACATTTTGGTCGAGCTTAACGGCCAGCCGTTAGCCTCCTTTATCCCGCTAGAAACTGTGCTTGATTCTGAAGTGGGAAATGAAGTTACTTTGACCATGGAAAGAGGCGGGAAAGAGCTTACACACACGATAAGGGTTCAAGACCTTCACGCGATATCGCCCAGTCAGTTTATTCAGGTCGGCGACGCCATTTTACATCGTCTGTCGTACCAGCAGGCGCGCCACTTTAATATGCCCCCCACCGGAATCTACGTTGCCGATCCTGGCTACATTTTTTCAACGGCGGCCATTCCACGCGCAGCGGTTATCACAGAACTTAATGGTGAGCCGACTCCCGATCTTGAAAGTCTCGATCATGCTTTGGCGCAATTGGCTGACGGCGACCGCGCCCAGGTTCGCTACTATACCTATGCCGACACAGCTAACAGCGTCGTAGGCGTCGTACGCATGGATCGAAAATGGTTCCCTGCTGCCAAGTGTGAACGTAATGACGAGTTGGGTTACTGGCCCTGTGATGCACTTGATCCCGGCCCGAAAGAACGCAAGCCTCCTTCGGCTGCGTCCGCTACGTTTCCTCAAAGCGATGATGCTCGCGCGGAACGACTGGCACCAAGTTTAGTAAGAGTTAATTTCGACATGCCTTACACGGCGTCAGGTGTAGGCGACCTTCACTATCACGGCACTGGTGTCATTGTGGACACTGAACGAGGGCTTGTGGTCGTGGATCGTAATACGGTACCTGTTGCGCTTGGAGACGTGAAAATAACGGTAGCTGGGTCAATCGAGATTCCCGCGCGCGTTCGGTACATTCATCCTCTGCATAATTTGTCGGTTATTTCCTACGATCCGGCTCTGTTGGGCGATACACCCGTTAGAGCAGCTGTCTTTGATACTCGGCAGGTGAAGCCGGGCGACAAACTGTGGGTTGTCGGCCTTAAAATTGACGACAGCGTGCGTAGCGTTGCAACCGAAGTGGCTTCCATCGACCCGGTCTCTTTCCCTTTGTCTCGTACGTTTCGTTTTCGAGACACGAACCTTGAAACCGTGTCAGTAGTTAACGCCGCCAACAATTTCGACGGTGTACTTGCAGACAAGCGCGGGCGCGTGGTGTCGCTGTGGTCAAGTTTTGCTTTTCAAGGCGGGCAGTCGATTAATCAAACGAACATGGGTGTGCCAGCAGAAGTTGTGGTGGACCTGGTTAACCACGTCGTCACAGGCGATCCGATTTACTCGTTGGAAGTCGAATTTGTGAAAATTCCTTTGTCAGCGGCGCGTCGTCTGGATTTACCGGACGACTGGGTATCCAAGCTCGAAGCACATAATCCGCAGAAGCGTCAGGTGTTGAAAGTTCAGCGAACTGTGGCAGCCTCAAACGCGGCTGAGCTGTTCCGGCCGGGCGACCTGATGCTCGCAGTCAACGGAAAAATAATGAATCGTTTTCGCGAAATCGAGCAGGCGACTCAGCGGCCCGAAGTTAACGTGACCATATGGCGTGGCAAAGAGGTCATGAATTTCGACGTGAAAACTTCCACACCCGATACCATCGGTATTCAGCGCGCCTTACTGTGGGCGGGCGCCTTGTTGCAAGAGCCTCACCGGGCACTGGCTGCACAACGTGGCATCAAACCTGAAGGAGTGTACGTTGCCTACTTCTCTTATGGTTCTCCGTCAACACGGTATGGTCTCTGGGGTGGTCGACGCATCACGGCGGTCGATGGCAAGCACATCGAGAACCTTGATAGCTTTATTCAAGCTATTGAAAACAAGCAAGACCGCGATTCAGTGAGGCTTAAAACGGTAACCTGGAATAACTTGGTAGAGGTGATTACGCTTCAGCTCGATCACAAGTACTGGCCTACGTACGAAGTACTGTTCGACGGCGAAACCTGGATTCGACGACCGTTAAGTGCGGACGCCATGATTCCAGAAGATCGGGTGGTTAAGCGGGATCTTGTTCCATCGACATCTGGCGGCGTTCAGCACTAGATCATATGAATGATGTTTCTGGCGCAATCCGGTTGCTGGGGCAGCTATGTTTGGCTTGATTTTCAGCACTATAGCAAACCCACCGTGGCTCTACGTTAAAAAACTGAAGGCGCTCTAATTTGCCGGTTTTGGGCAGCCAAAAGGCGACCACAATGCTACACTTTGGCGCTATGGAATTTCCTAATTTTGACCCGAATATCATCAGCATTGGCAAGTTTGCCATTCGCTGGTACAGCCTCATGTATGTGCTCGGTTTTGCCACTGCGTGGTGGTTGCTCACGCGACGCGCAGGGCGTACCGATCAGGCGCAGTCGTTTGTGTCGTGGAACCGTACAGACATAGAGGACCTGATTTTCTTCGCAGCACTTGGCGTCATTATCGGTGGCCGCGTCGGTTACGTATTCTTCTACGGATTCGAGCGGTTTCTGGAAAATCCTCTTTATCTGCTTAAGATTTACGAAGGTGGGATGTCATTTCATGGCGGTTTGATTGGCGTTATTTTGGGCATGGGCTATTTTGCCAAGTCTCGCGGTCGACACTGGATGGACGTAACCGATTTTCTGACGCCCGCCGGACCCCTGGGCTTGTTTTTCGGCCGTATCGGCAATTTCATTAACGGCGAACTTTGGGGGAAGCCGACGGACGTACCGTGGGGCTTTATTGTTGATGGCGTGAAGCGCCACCCCTCCCAGCTATACGAAGCATTGACAGAAGGGCTCATATTGTTCGTGGTTTTATGGGTATACAGCAAGAAAACGCGTCCCCGTATGGCCGTCTCCGGATTGTTTCTGTTGGGTTACGGCACGTTCAGGTTCTTGATCGAATTCATCCGGCTACCGGACTTTGACAAGGGTTACATATTATTTGACTGGGCCACCATGGGGCAGATTCTATCAGCACCCATGATGCTGGTTGGCCTTGCACTTGTTGTGTTCGCATACCGTCAGAACATCGTCGGTGGAGACGTTGTGAAGATCGGCGCGAAAAAAGCCGGAGTTAAGAAACGAAAATGAAACAATATCTTGAGTTGATCAAACACATCATGGAACACGGTGCGACGAAGACAGACCGCACCGGAACGGGTACACAAAGCGTATTTGGCCATCAAATGCGCTTTGACCTTGCGGCCGGATTTCCGTTAGTGACCACCAAAAAACTGCACCTTCGCTCAATTATTTACGAGTTACTCTGGTTTCTGAACGGCGACACCAATATTGCCTATCTTAAAGAGAATGGAGTAAAAATTTGGGACGAATGGGCTGATGCCAATGGTGATCTTGGTCCTGTGTATGGAGCACAATGGCGATCCTGGCCGACTCGGGACGGAAACAGTGTCGATCAGATTTCCGTCGTTATTGACCAGTTAAAAACTCAACCGGATTCACGTCGAATTATTGTTAATGCCTGGAACGTTGCTGAACTTGCGGATATGGCGCTGCCTCCATGCCACGCTTTGTTTCAGTTTTACGTTGCCGACAACAAGTTGTCGTGCCAGCTCTACCAGCGCAGCGCCGATGTTTTTCTTGGCGTGCCATTTAACATCGCTTCGTACGCGTTGCTCACACATATGGTTGCGCAGCAATGCGAACTTGCCGTCGGTGATTTTGTCTGGACTGGTGGCGATTGTCATTTGTATTCCAACCATGTGGAACAGACTGAGATACTGCTTGGACGAGAGGCGTTTGCTCTGCCTACACTTACAATTAAACGCAAGCCTGAGTCTATTTTCGAATACGCCTACGACGACTTTGAAATTAGCAACTACGAGCACCACCCGCACATCAAAGCGCCCGTTGCTGTATGACCAGGCTTGCAGTCATAGTAGCGGTTGCCAAAAACGGTGTGATTGGCCACAACAATGAACTGCCGTGGCGCTTGCGTGCAGACCTGCAGTGGTTCAAGCGTCTGACCACCGACAACACAGTGGTTATGGGGCGCAAGACTTTCGAGTCCATCGGACGGCCTTTACCGAACAGAGATAATTTCGTGTTGTCACGTAGTACAGATACCGAGGCTGAAGGGTGTACTGTGATTGCTGATATCGAATCGGCGTGTCGGCAGGCTACGAGAGGCGATGTATTCGTTATTGGCGGAGCGCAGATTTATCGGCGCACTCTGCCCAAAGCGCAGCGCCTGTTCCTTACCGTGGTTGATGCGGAGGTTGAAGGTGATACGTGGCTACCTTTCATTGATTTGGCGGACTGGAAACTTGTCGTTAGCGAGCAGGTGAAGGCGGACGAACACAATCAATACGACTGTGAAATGCGCGAGTACCATCGAGCTTGAGTAGTAGGGGTGTTTGAGGAAAATCAGCACGATTGACGTTTTCCAGGTTGACCTTCCGTATTCAGGTGGGATTTGCTCCCGGAACTGGTCTTAAAGTTGATCATGAAAGTCTGGGTAATAGTCTTAGCCGTTATTCGATTTAGTCGATATTTCCTTAATTTCTTTCGATGTCAATGCGAAAAGCTACGGCGCTGGCTGCGGAAGAACCTGATCCAAGCATCTATAATCAATAAATAAAATTCCACTGCCTCCGAGTGGCGCTCTGTTTCTTGGGCCTAGTGAGTCACTTGGAAAGTACGAGGCTGGCTACACAACGATTGACAGTAAATGGAAAATTTTTTCCAAATCTGTTGGTACGTTACCGGCTGTCAGCAATTTCGAGCCAAACAGTCGACACAAAAATCGGGAGTTTCCAGTCCTACAAAATATCTCCGATCATGCAACCCATTTCCTGATCACTTTTGGTAACGAAGGTAGTCGCAGTTATGCGGACACGGAACCCCGGAGTGTGGTTGAGAAACCGGTCAATCTTGAGCAGGTTTCTGTACTCGAAGAAGAACTGGAAAATACAAAAAACATCTTCAAGCTACGGTTGAGGAGCTCGAATCGACAAACGAAGAGTTGCAGTCTACAAATGAAGAGCTACATTCGGTCAACGAAGAGCTCTATACCGTTAATGCTGAATATCAGTCGAAGATTACCGAATTGAATCAGCTTTCGATGGATGAGGAGCACCTCTTTAGCAATACAGGGACATGTTCCAGAGTTCGCCAGTTGGCATCGCTGGAATGAAGCCCGATCAATCAATTGTCTCAACCAATCCTTCTTTGATAAGACTTCTGGGCTATACAGATGATGAACTTCTGGATCAGCCACTTACGAAGCAGTTTTTACTGCTAACTTCGGCGAAGGTTGATGCTGAGCTTTTTGAGTTCTGCAATGTCTTCCAGTTCATCAAGTTCGTAGCCCAACATTGTATCCTTGCGAAATAGATAGCGACCGTCGAACGGCTGGTCCCTGAACATCAGAGGCAGCCATATACGGTCGTCTTCCCACATTTCGTCGTAAGGGATCTGATCGATTGGCGTCCAAAGCGGTATGGCTTCATCGGTTTCAACGGCTGTTCCGGAAAAACGATTCGTTAAGTAGACATAGACTTCCAGTGCGTATCCGTCGCTAAACTGAAACTGGTGGCGACCCTTCAACTCAGGACCAATGGCGGTTACGCCCAGCTCTTCCTGAGTTTCCCGAATAGCGCATTCATCAATGGTCTCATTGAGCTCCAGGCGGCCACCGGGTCCGTTAACTTTGCCTTTTCCTAACCCACGTTTTTTGCGAATTAGAAGTACCTGATCGCCGTCCACGACGAACATTAGTGTCGCGCGCTCTGTGGGTTGCCATTGTGTCCAGTCAACATCGCTAAATTGATCAATCACCGACAGGTACCTCACCCAATTCTGTGTCCAGTAAATGTTCGGCGTACTTGTAATCAACGTGATCCAGATTTTCGTGTGCACCAATGAGTTGTTCGAGCAAGCGCTCCTGAATTTCACCGCGCTCAAGTGCTGCTGCGTATGGTACATGATGGAACATGACCATCGAATAGCGCGGAATAAATTTTGCAGGAAAGCGACGCTCAAGTTCAAACGACAGTGCTTTTCTAAGGTGAAAACGCGGGTCTCGAACGCTTGAACGCATGACTATATAGTTGTCGAGGGCCAAGTCGGCGATGGCATTGGCATTGTTGCGTCTACGCGCCTCAAACAGCGCAAAGACAGCTCGCCAGTCTGGCGATTCCGGTGTTCCTTTGGCAAGAATCTGATCGAAGATGTAGCAATCTTCGAACGCACAGTTCATACCCTGGCCGTGAAAAGGAACAATCGCGTGAGCCGCGTCGCCCAATAGAAGGACTTTGTCATTGTGGTGCCATGGCTTGCACCGCACAGTCACGAGACGGCCGGTTGGGTTTTCGAAAAATTCTGTGCATAAGTCTGGCATGAGCGCTTTGGCATCGGGAAAGATTCTTGCAAAAAAATCGGCTACGTTGCTTTCGGTGTTTAGGCTTTCGAAACTCACGTCACCCTCTCTTGGCATAAAGAGCGTGACCGTAAAACTGCCGTCGAGATTGGGAAGAGCAATTAACATGTAGCCACTACGAGGCCATACGTGAAGCGCGTTTTTATCAATTAAGAAAGTACTGCCCGGACCTGCCGGAATGGTTAACTCTTTGTAGCCGTGTTGGAGGTATTCTTCCGCCGATGAGTTTCCCGGCATAAAGCCAAGAGTGCGCCGCGACAGCGAACTTGAGCCGTCGGTCGCAATGAGAGGGTGGGCGGTGTGCGTATAGGAATCTCCCGACGCGCGATCTTTGAGCGATAGTAGTCCCTCAGCAGGGTTCAGTTCTGTGAGAGTCTGATTAAAGCGGATATCCACACCATGCTGTTCAGCGACGTTCAATAGCAGAGCATTAAGTCCCGGTCGGGATATCGAATAAATTACTTCGTGAGTATCTTTGCCGTATGGCTGGAGTACCGGGTTAGCTCCCGCTTCGTGAAGCATGCGACCTTGCATGGGAATGAGCAGACGCTGAACGTCGTCGGCAAGGCCGACCGCTTCCAAAGCACGTAACCCCCGATTGGCCAGGGCCAGATTTATCGAGCGGCCTGCGTCCAGTTCGTGTTCACGTAAATCCGGACGGCGCTCGAATACGGTAACGGCATATCCACGGCGTGCCAGATAAATAGAGAGTAAAGAACCGGCGAGACCGGCCCCGGCGATTGTAATGTGTTCAGACATTGTCCAGAACCCTGTGAAGAACTCGTAAAAATTGCACACCATCGGTGAAGCGGTTGTAAAGCGGTGCAAAGGCAATGCGTAAACAGTCTGGTTCACGCCAGTCGCATATGACGTTGGCGGCGATCAGGGCTTCTTGCACGCTCTTGCCGTGTTTTGCAATGCGTAAAGACAATTGGCCGCCGCGATCACTCGCACTATTTAACGGAGTGATTAGTTCCACGCTACTTTCGAAGTGCGCTAGCAAGTAGTCAATTATCAGGGTGGTTTGGTGACGTGCTTTATCTGCAAGAGCGTTCATTCCAGCCTGGTCAAACAGAGCAAGAGACGCCAGCAGCGGCGCCATAGCGAGAATAGGTGGATTAGAAAGCTGCCAGCCTTCTGCTGTCGGGATTGGCTGGAAGTCGGGCCCCATTTTAAATCGACTGTCTTTGTCTTGTCCCCACCAGCCGGCAAAGCGGGGCAATTCGCGCTTATGGTGTCGCTCGTGAACAAAACAGCCGCCAATCGCACCGGGACCGGAATTCATGTATTTGTAATTGCACCACACCGCAAAGTCGGCGCCACAGTCATGTAGTGACAGGGGAACGTTGCCAACGCTGTGAGCGAGGTCCCAACCAACCATGCAGCCAAGTTCGCGTGTTTTTTTTGTTATAGCGTCAAGATCGAATGCCTGTCCGGTGTAGTACTGAACGCCGGGTAGCAAGACGAGAGCAGTTTCCTGAGCGTGCTGTTCTATGCACTCAAGAATGTCTTCCGTCCGCAAAAAGTCCTCACCACGACGTGGGCCAATTTCAATAAGGCCGTCGGCGGGTGAGCGGTTGTGAAATTTGATTTGAGAGTCGACAGCGTAGCAGTCGGAAGGAAACGCTCCTGTTTCCCGTATAATCTTGTAGCGAGATGTGGTTGGTTGGTAAAAGCTCGTCATCATCAAATGCAAATTTACCGTGAGCGAGTTCATGCAAACCACTTCATCGGGTTTAGCGCCAACAACTTTGGCCATTTGCCCGGTCAAGAGTTCGTGGTACGGCATCCAAGGTCGTTCGGCATGAAAGTGCCCTTCAACGCCAAGTGCCTGCCAGTCTTTTAACTCCTGCTGAATATAGTCAGGCACAGACTTTGGCTGTAGGCCGAGAGAGTTTCCACACAAGTAAGTCTGAGCTTGCCCTTGGTCATTTTGCGGCAAATAAAATTCTTCACGAAAGCGCGCCAGCTTGTCGTCGCGGTCGAAGTCCTGGGCTTGTGCCAGAAGTTTATCAATACTCATGGTGACTCCAGTGAATACAGTAACGGTCTGCTCGGTGCCGCGTCGATGCAAAAGGGAGGTATCTGCAGGTTAAGTAGATACAAGCCGTCGGCAACTTCGTCGGCTACATAAATGAGCTCGGTAATGGTCGCATGTGGGCGGCTGGCATCGCCAAGTGCAGGTTTCGGGCACTCGGCATAAGACGGAAGGCCGAACATGACCCTGTGGGCAATAAGTTGTCCGCCGTCGATGTACGGGTCAATAGACGGGACGTCAATGAGCAAATGATCTACACCTGACTGCACTAGCCATTCGATGGCTTTGGGTTCTACGAACGCACTGTCCTCAAAGCCCTGATATTGCTTACTCGTTTTTTCACGTGCATTGGGTAACGTGCGGATGACCAGCGCGCTAGGCGTTGAGTTTGTAAGCTGTCTGCTTTGTTCGAACAACGCTTCTACACAAGGCTGGAGGCTTGAAAGCTTCAAAGCTCTACCTCTGCTTGCGTTGTAGTCAATATTCGTTGTGCTGGCAGTGACTAACCCTGCAAGCAGGGGCAGCGCAGGGCAGACGTCGTTGATCGAGACTCGTGTGGTCGTCAGGTGTCCGACGCATTCTGTGTGAGTGCCATTGCAATGAGGATTGAGCGTAAGGCTGTGAGCATTGCAGCTGCCGCCAAGGCGAGTGTCTCCCGTGAACTCGCCAGCCCGCATCGGCCGCGCCTGAGCAGGTGCCGCGCCAAAGTGATTGGGCTGGGGCCCGTTAAATTCAAGCGGAATTGAAAGATCAATCACCGCGCCGGTCATATGCAGGAGGGAATTTTCAAGACGAAGAAGACTCATGCTTTGTTTCTCTGGTAAAAGTTGATTGGTTTTAGAGATGCCCTTCAACCGTTGCCGGAAACGGATGGCTCGACCGAGTGACTACACTGTCGACAGGTGAGCGCGTCCGGGTTTGTGTAAAATCGGTCAAAGACAGGTGGGAGATCTTTTACGATGTCACTAATGTGTAGATATTCTTCATACAAGAGTGCGTCACAGTTGTCGCAGTACCATAAGAACCCGTCCTCTTCGTGGCGTTTGCGTTTACGTTCAATCACAAGGCCGACTGAGCCTGCGAAACGTTGGGGGCAGTGGGGCACCTCTGCCGGCAACATAAATATTTCGCCGGCACGAATGGGATAGTCAACGCGAGCACCGTTTTGCATTGTTTTCAGTAACATCTCGCCTTCGAGTTGATAGAAGAATTCAGGAGCTACGTCGTAGTGATAGTCGGTGCGGCTGTTGGGCCCACCCACTACCATGACGATGAATTCGCCTTCGTCGAATATTTCCCTGTTGCATACAGGTGGCTTGAACTGGTCGCGATGTTTTTCTATCCACGCCTGGAAATTGAACGGGGGTGTTAGTGCCATACGAATTCTTCCTGTCTGAAGATTGCGGCCAAGCCAGAGGCATCGGCTAACGGTTAAACCAGAGGCGTTAGCTGACGGTGCAAAGTACCTCAGTATACTGTATTTCGCTTTTTGTAAGCGTCGCCGCTACCAGGGTGCCGCCCCATACACAGCCACCATCAATACCCAGCACGTGGTTATCTTGATGAGTACCTAGAGTCGCCCAATGTCCGAAGATGATCCGGCTTTGACCACGCCAGCGTGCGTGCGGTGCCTCAAACCAGGGGATGATTCTGCCATTTTGGCTTCCGGGGGCGCCTTTATGGTCCATCTCCAACTTGCCGCCAGGATACACGTAGCGCATACGTGTGAAAGCGCTTAATGCGTAGCAGCGACGTTCCCATTTGCCGAGTTTGTGTGTCCATTTGTGTGGAGTAAACGCATAGCACTTGGCTAACAACTTGTGCGCGTGCGGCCCTCGTAGCAGCGTTTCGAGTTTGTTCGCCTGGCGCCGCGCCTGGCGCACGTTCCAGTGAGGTGGGAGCCCGGCATGTACCATGGTTGCGTTGAGATCTTTGTCGTGATGGATGAGAGGGCGGTGTTGTAACCAGTCTATTAATTCGTCAGCATCTTCAGCGGCTAACACAGCGTCCAACGTATCGCGCTTGCCGGGCTTATGGCGTGCATTCAGATAGGAAGCGATCAAGTGCAGGTCGTGGTTTCCCAGAACACAGATTGCACTGTCGCCCAGAGATTTCACGTACCTGAGCGTGGCTAAAGATTCGGGGCCGCGATTGACCAGGTCTCCGGTAAACCAAACGGTGTCCTGTGATGGATCGAAGTCCAGTTTGTCGAGTAGCTGGCGAAGGGGTGTGTAACACCCCTGAACATCGCCGATCGCGTAAACGGTCATTGCACGCTAATGCAAGTAGCCAGGTACGGCGAGCGTGAACGCGGCAATTGGCGCTTCGAAGGCGTTGCCCTCATCGTCGACCATGTAGTATGTGCCTTGCATGGAACCAACGGGTGTTTTCAAAATTGCACCGCTTGTGTAGCGAAAGCCTTCATCAGGATCCATTTTGGGTTGCTCACCAACGACACCGTCACCATGTACTTCCTGCTGATTGCCGTCGGCATCGGTAATGATCCAGTGGCGGGACATTAACTGTGCAGGACGAATACCTAGATTGGTAATAGTGATTGTGTAACTGAACACGTAGCGATTGCGGGACGGCTCGGATTGCCCATCAACGTAGTGAGCACTGACGCTTACATCAATTGGGTGTTCACTGACTTCGGACATCGGCTGACTCACGGGATCTGTGACTTTGAGTGTCTATAAGTGTATCCCAAAGTCGTGCAGTTATAATAAAATGTAGCCCTGGAATTGTTGAGTATGTGCTACCCGGAGGGGATTATGGGGTGGAATTGGCCTGTGCGCTAAGATAATTGGCCAGGTCGGCAAATTGAGACACCTCCAGCACTTCGGGTCGCAGGCTGGAATCGACGCCGCAAATTTCGAACACTTCATCGGCACACAGGGGCTGCAGGCTTTTGCGCAAAGTTTTCCGTCTCATTGAAAACGCCTGTCTTACAACCTTGGCAAACATTTCAGAATCATCAATATCGAAACATGGTTCACACGGTTCCATCCGAATGATGGATGAAGTCACTTTGGGTGCGGGGTTAAAGGCTTCCGGTGGGACGTCAAAAAGGATTTCGCTCTTAAAACTAACGGCAAGCATAATGCCAAGACGGCCATAGGTTTTCGAGCCGGGATTTGCGCAAATGCGTTCGGCTACTTCTTTTTGCAGCATCACGTGTAGATCGGAAAAGTGCGACTTGTACTTCATGAAATGGAATAGCAAGGGTGTAGAAATGTTATACGGTAAGTTGCCAACAAGTCGCAAAGGTGGTCTGTCGAGCGCGGAAAAATCGAATTTGAGCGCGTCACACTCGTGAACGGTAAAATGGTTGAGAGATTTTTGTTGCCAAAACTTTACGAGATCGCGATCAAGTTCAACAGCGTGTAGCTCGCACCCCGATTCGAGTAGAGGTAGCGTAATGGCGCCTCGACCGGGACCAATTTCGACAACTGTGTCGTCTACTTGTGGATCAATAACATCGATGATTTCGCTGATAACGGCATCGTCTTCCAGGAAGTTTTGGCCAAAGCGTTTGCGTGGTCGAGCCCCCATCAAGCCGCCGCCCCTGACGCGCTTTCAACGGCCATTCTCATCGCGACGACCATGCTGCCCTCATCACATCGCCCGCTTCCCGCAAGATCAAGAGCTGTGCCGTGATCGACGCTCGTACGGATAATGGGTAAGCCCAGCGTGACATTAACTGCACGACCAAAGCCCGCATATTTTAAGGTAGGAAGTCCCTGATCGTGATACATAGCAAGCACAGCGTCGCAGTCAGCCAGGTGCCGAGGCGTAAACAGGGTGTCTGCAGGAAGCGGTCCATTCAATATCCACCCGTGCATACTTCGTAACCGGGCCAGAACGGGTTCAATGATC
>QIGP01000172.1 GCA_003228965.1 Gammaproteobacteria bacterium | reverse complement strand
TATATTCAATATTCGCCTCATTTAATCGAAAAACCTGACTCAAAATGGCTTTCCCTCGCGACGATCACCTAAATCCGACAGGCTCCTAGCGTAGTGAGCACGAGCGTAGCGAAAAAAAGCGGCTGCACGAAGTGTGTAGCCGCTTTGAACTACTGCGCGAACCGAGACTGTCCGTCGTTTGAAAATTGCGATGGACAGTGGGCAGCGCTTATTTTTGCAGCGCTTCACCCAGTTTCGGCGCGATTTCAAACAGATCTCCGACCATGCCGATATCGGCGACTTCAAAAATAGGTGCTTCGCTATCTTTGTTGATCGCAACAATGGTGCCGGCGTCTTTGATACCCGTAATGTGCTGGATGGCTCCGGAAATTCCTAATGCAAAGTACACGTCGGGAGCAATGATTTTACCGGTTTGACCTACCTGCATATCGTTAGGGCAATAACCCGCGTCGACGGCGGCGCGTGATGCACCACAGCCTGCGCCAAGTTTGTCGGCAAGTGTGTAGATGATGCTGAACTTCTCCTTTGAGCCGACGCCACGTCCACCGGAGACTACCCAGGCGGCGCTTTGCAGATCGGGTCGTTCGGATTTCTGTGCCTTAAGAGACTTAAAGCGGGTGTGCCCAGGAATTTCGGCGCTAACCGATACCGCCTCGACAGGAGCTGCGCTGTCACCGTTAACAGCGGCCTGAAACGAAGCTGAGCGAATGGTTAGTACGGCTTTGTCGTATCCGTCGGTATTTTCTTTGACAATGACGTTGCCCGCGTAAATAGGTCGCTGAAAGTTCTTCGCATCAATCACGTCCATCACGTCGCTGACCTGGTGTACGTCAAGAAGGGCTGCAACTCTTGGCGCGAGGTCCTTACCAAACGTCGTTGAAGGAAAGGCGATAACGGCGTAGCTTGCGGCCAGCTCTGCAATTTGCGGAGCAAGAGCAGCCGCGAGTTGGTGTTCCGAGGCTTCGTTGTCGACGTGCAGTACTTTACCTACCCCTGCAAGTGCGGCGGCTTGAGCGCACACATCGGCGCCGCCTTTGGCAAGGACTGCGATATCGGCAGCACCCAGGGGCGCGACGCCTGTCAGCGTGCGAGCTGTGGCTTGATTAAGTTCTGTGCCATCGTGTTCGGCAATTACTAATGCTGTGCTCATTAAACCAGTCCTCGTGCTTTAAGTGCGTTAACAAGGTCGTCGACAGATTCGACAATGACGCCGGATTCGCGCGTAGGCGGTGGAGAGTAATCACTGGTTCCGACCGCCGGCGCACTGTCAGCCCCGAGGCTATCAGCGGCAATAACGTCAAGAGGTTTCTTCTTCGCTTTCATGATGTCCGGCATTTTTACAAAGCGCGGCTCATTGAGGCGAAGGTCGGTCGTAATGACGGCAGGTAAATCGATTTCAATGGTTTCCATGCCCGCGTCGACTTCGCGTGTCACCGTAGCAGTATCACCTTCTACGACAATTTCAGAAGCAAAGGTCGCTTGGGGACGGTTCCAAAGCGCGGCCAGCATTTGGCCGGTTTGATTGCGGTCGTCGTCAATGGCCTGTTTGCCCAGAATGACAAGACCGGGCTGTTCCTTCTCAATCACTTTCAGCAGCAGCTTGGCGGCGCCAAGGGGGACGAGGTCGTCTGTATTTTCAATCAGAATGGCTCGATCAGCGCCCATGGCAAGAGCTGTGCGCAGTTGCTGCTGCGAGTCACTCCCACCGATAGACACAACGATTAGCTCGTCAGCAATGCCTTTTTCTTTCAGGCGCAGGCCTTCTTCAATCGCAATTTCATCGAAGGGGTTCATGCTCATTTTGACGCCGTCGGTTACGACACCATTGCCTTCGCGATTGATTTGAACGCGTACGTTGTAGTCAATCACCCGTTTAATGCAGGCAATAATTTTCATGCTTTTCTCCAGTAAATCTTCTTGAACGGTGGTTTAGCTAAGCTCGCGAGCCTACAAGTTTTGGTAATTAGGCCCTGAGCCACCTTCAGGAGTGACCCAGTTTATCTGTTGGTACGGATCTTTAATATCGCACGCTTTGCAGTGCACGCAATTGGCTGAATTGATTTGAAGGCGCTTGTTGCCTTCCTCTTCCACAATTTCGTAAACGCCTGCCGGGCAAAAACGTGTGCACGGGTTGCCGTATTCTTCTGTGCATTTGGTCACGCACAAATCTGTGTCGGTGACTTTTAAGTGAATTGGCTGGTCTTCGTCGTGTTCGTTCGACGCAAAATAGACCGATGCCAGACGATCACGAGGTGGTAGGTCACGGTCGACCCACTTGTAGTCCGGAGACTGGTAACCATCAAGTTTGTTGAGCGAGTCGTGGTCCGAATGATTTTCCAATGTGCGCGGCAGCTTGCCAAACGTAACGGTTTCGATGGCAGCGGTTATCAGGCCGCGCCACAGGCCCTTGGTGAAGCCAGGACGAATGTTGCGAATTTTATGCAGTTCGGTGTTTAGGTTAGAGGCGCGCCATTTCGCGTCGTAGCCTTCGGTCGTTTTGGTTTCACTCAAGTGTTCGGCCGCGAGTACGCCTGAACCCATTGCCATGTGAATGCCTTTAATCTTTACCACGTTAATGGTGCCGGCCGAGTCACCCACAAGCAGCGCACCTGGCATGTCTTGCTTGGGCAACGACTGCAAGCCGCCTTCGATGATGGTGCGCGCACCGGAAGAAAGAATTTCGCCACCGTCAAGCAGGGCTTTGATTTGGGGATGGTGTTTGAACTGTTGGAAGGCTTCAAACGGACTAAAGTCAGGGTCGGCGTAATCCAGGCCAGTGACAAAACCAATAGACAGGCGGTCCTGGTCTAGTTGGTACATGTAGCTGCCGCCGTAGGTCGCTGAGTCTAACGGCCAGCCAATGGTGTGTTGGATGTTCCCGGCTGTGGTGCGCCCTGCAGGCAGCTGCCATAGCTCTTTGAAGCCAAGTCCATAGGTTTGTGGGGATTTACCTGCATCGAGAGCGTATTTTTTGATTAGCTGCTTTGAAATGCTGCCGCGACAACCCTCGCTGAGCACGGTGAATTTGGCGTGGATATCGACGCCGGGTGCATAGCCTGGCCCTTCGGTGCCGTCTTTGGCAACGCCCATGTCACCGCAGCGTACGCCGATGACTTCGTTCTGCTCGTTAAATAACGCATCAGCAGCCGAGAAACCTGGAAACACGTCGATTTCGAGTTCTTCGGCTTTGGTGCCCATCCAGTGACACAAAGATCCCAGGGAAACAATAAAGTTACCGTGGTTCTTTTGCTGGGGAGGCGTGGGTAACCTGATCGATTTGTTTTTGGTCAAGTAAGCAAAACGGTCTTTCCGGGCTTCTACGCAAATGGCCGGTTTGTTGTCCCGCCATTCTGGCAACAGCGTGTCGAGGAGTTTGGGTTCCATGACCGCACCGGATAGTATCTGGGCGCCAATTTCAGAGGCCTTTTCCAAAATGCAGACCGAATCCTCCGGATTCAGCTGTTTATAACGTATTGCCGTAGCTAGTCCTGCAGGGCCCGCACCGACGACCACAAGGTCGTATTCCATGACATCACGTTCAATCACTCTGGTTTTACCTCTGTAGGCCGCCTCCCGATCCAGGGCGGCGAATGCTGTACTGCGCCATTATTCACCGACTCATTATAGAGGGGCCGAAAATAGAGGCAACTTTGGTGTTCGGCGCTTCCTACAGTCGGGTGGCTCCGGCGAGTGCAGGCACGTTATCCAGTTGCGGCATCACGGTGTCCAGGTCACCCACAATGACCACAGTCATCTGGTCCGTAAGCAGATGTTTTTTAGCCATTTCCTGGTACTGTGAAGCCTTTATCGAGTTCAGATGAGACAGATAACTGTCCAGGTAATTGGTGGGCAGTCCGTGCAAGCTCATGTGAGAAATACGCGCCAAAAGACCACCAGGCGTCGCATGTGACAAGACAAATGTGCCGGTTTGGTAGTTCTGAGTGCGCTCTACCTCAGCTTTTAAGGGGAGTTCATTTTGCATAAGACGGATTTCTGCAAAGATTTCGTTGATCGCGTCGCCGGTATGCTCGGTAGTGATGTCCGCTGACTGGGTCCAGTGAGCGGTGCGGTAGTTTGAGCTAACGCCGCTTCTTGGAGAGTAAGTGTAGCCTTTGTCTTCGCGGAGGTTGGCGGTGATGCGCGACGAAAAGTAGCCGCCCAACAGCGTTTGCATCTGGCCAAACGTCCTGAATTCTGGCGCGGCCACATCCGGTACCGGTAGTCCGATTATCACAGTGGACTGAGGGGCGCCAGGCCGGTCGATCAGTTTAAGGCGCAGGCTGCTATTGACCCTTGGCGGGAAATTAATCGGAGCCGGTCCTCGCGCCCAATCGCCAAAATTGCGTTTGATGGTTGTCAGTACTTCATCACGATCAAACTGGCCGCCCACCATGATATGGCTGCGCTGCGCGCCGAAGTTAGTGTGATAGTAGTCTTTCACTTGCTCTAGCGTGTAGCCGGCCAATAGCTCTTCGGTCGGGTAGGCCCTTCCGTACGGGTGGTCAGGGTACATAAGCTCTGTGAAGGCTGAGGACGCAATGGCCTGTGGGCGACTCATGGCCAGCGTTCGGTTTCGTTCAAGTGAGGAGCGCAGTCGCTCAAGTTGGTCGGCGGGAAACGCAGGATCTCGTAACGACTCGGCGGCCAGGCCAATGGCGTCGCTGGCAAATTCAGAAAGTACCGACATTCCAAGATACGTTTGGTCGAGCCCGGTCGAAATCGAAAGTGCCCCGCCCATGCGCGCTGTTTGTTTGGCAATGAGTTCAGCCGAACGCACAGACGTGCCTTCTTTCATAAGCTCAGTGGTCAGATCGGCCAGCCAGACGTTGTCGCCTTCGTTAAGGTTGCCTGTGCGTATATCAACGCGCACAACGGTCTTGGGTATTTTGCCAAACGGCACTAACGTCACTTTAAGCCCGTTGTCCAGGGTAATGCGTTCAATCGCCGGAAGATTGAAGTCAAGTGCCGGCCCGCCTGCGGGCGGCAGCTCCTTGGCGTAAGCAACGGGAGCGACGGCTTCAGTGGTAACAAGACCAATGGTTAGTAAGGTGCCTAACAGAAACGATTTCATTGTGCTGCTCCTTGTTCGGTTTGATCTTTGCCGTTGGTCACTTCCAGTACCAGGCGATTTGTGGGGCGTAAATATTCTTGCGCCGTGCGCTGTATGAGTTCTGGCGTCACGGAATCAAATTCCTGTTCGAGTCGGTTTATTCGTCCTGGATCGTCGTCGAATAACGTAAAGCACGCGAGTAGGTCCACGACACCGAACTTGGTGGGGCTTCCGAGCATGTCGTAAAAACCGGAGCGCATTTGCGTTCGTGCAAGCTCAATGTCGTCGCGTGACACTCTCCTGTTGCGCAAGTCTTCAATGACTTCGTCAACCATAACCATGATGTCATCGGCGGTTACTTTGGGGTCGTGAATTAGGGACATGTGCCAGTTCATTGGGCCGTTGTAGTTGTACATATTGCCAATCAGATTGACGCCTCCACTCACTGATGATGTGATGCCAGCTTCCTTGACCAGTTTTTTATAAAAGCGGCTGTCCTTACCGGACAAGAGTATCTCGGTAATGATGCCCATTGCATAGTATTCAGGCGAGTTGCGTTGTGGCATGTGGTAGGACACGGCAAGGGCAGGTTGGGGTGCCTTTGGATAAACTTTGACTACGCGTTTTTCTTCTTCCTGACGTGGCTCTGAAATATCCACCGGTGGAGGTAACACGGAAGGTTCAATGTCTCCAAAGTGACGTGTAATCATGTTCATCACTTCATCGGTTTCGACAGCGCCAACGACGACAACTACGGCGTTATTGGGCGCGTAGTACGTCTTGAAGAAGTCTTGCACGTCTTCAACTGTGGCGGCGTCAAGGTCTTCAAGGTCGCCGTAGAAATTGTGGTTGTTGTACCAGTTTTCGTTGGCGTAAGCCGGTACGTCCAGCCACGGGAAGCCACCGTAGGGTTGATTGAGGACGTTGACCTTTACTTCGTTCTTAACCACACCTTTTTGGTTAGTCAGGTTGTCTTCGGTAATAGCCAGCCCTTTCATACGGTCGGCTTCGGCCCACAGCATGGTTTCTACTTTGTTAGCAGGCACGACTTCGTAGTAGTTCGTGTAGTCGAAGCGCGTTGATCCGTTAAGGACGCCGCCGTTACTTTGAACCAAATTAATGAATTCCATTTTTCCAAGATTTTCTGAACCCTGGAACATCATGTGTTCGAACAGGTGAGCGAAGCCGGTTCGCTCACGGGGCTCGATGCGAAAGCCGATGTTGTAGTAAACCGCAACTGTAGCGGTAGGGACTGAATGGTCTTCTGACACAACCACTCGAAGCCCGTTGTCTAGAGTTGTGTAATGAATCGGTAACGTAAGCGCAGCTGCCACGACGGATGATTTTTCGCCCGGTGATCCTGCAATTGGCGATGTAGAGCAGGCGTTAATTAGCCCGGTGAGCAGTATAAGAGTAACAACGCGCATCATCATGTGTCTCCAGCAATTGGTTTAGACAGTACAGGGCAGCTCTAACACCTAAAACCAGTTCGGTAGTTAGGTTGTTAGATGTGCCCATTAGCAGGCTTTCGTTATCGTAAGACCCGTGAAACAGTACAAAATTCACGGATCAAAGGGTATTAGGTGAAACAAACCCTATTTGGGTTGCATCCGAAGAGCGCCGTCCAGACGAATGGTCTCGCCGTTGAGCATGGGGTTGCCGTATATGCTGGCCACCATTTGGGCGAACTCGGAGGGCTTGCCCAAGCGGCTCGGAAACGGCACCTGTGCGGCGAGCGAGTCCTGAACTTCTTCAGGTAGTCCTTCCATCATGGGAGTAAGAAAAATGCCAGGTGCTATGGTCGTTACACGAATGCCGTAGCGAGCAAATTCCCGCGCCAAAGGTAAGGTCATGCCTACAATGCCCCCTTTTGAAGCGGAATAGGCCGACTGTCCGATTTGACCTTCAAACGCAGCGACCGACGCCGTGTTGATAATGACGCCTCGCTCACCGTTCTCGGTGGCCGGGTTGTCGACCATCGCTTCTGCGCTGGTTCGGGCCAGCAAGAAAGAGCCCAGTAAATTGACCTTGAGCACTTGTTCGAACTTGGCTCCGGGCATGGGGCCTTTCTTCCCAAGAGCCATGGCAGCACCAATAATGCCTGCGCAGCTTACACAGAGCGTGACAGAGTCCATGTGAGATACGGCAGCTTTTACCGCCTCAACAACATCGTCTTCAGAACTCACATCGCTAAGCACGAACTTAGCCGCGCTACCGAGCGTAGAAGCTGCTGTATTACCTGCGTCACTGTTAATGTCGAGCAGGGTCACTTTGCCGCCAGCGTTTACAACTTGTTCGGCTACGGCGTAGCCAAGACCCGATGCGCCACCGCTAATAACGGCGCGAGCACTTTCTAAAATCATGTGGAGTTCCTTGAAAGTATCGTTAAAACGTTAAATCAGAAGCAAAGGCAATACACAATCAGAGCGCATGGCGCCAATCGCTACCCAACTAAATGCCCTTGATTTCTATCAGCCAGTCTTTACCGGTCAAACTTCAATGCCAACGGCGAGTGCTTCGCCTCCGCCAATGCACAGCGAAGCCACACCGCGGCTAAGCCCGCGATCGCGCAGTGCATAAATGAGCGTTACCAGAAGTCGACTACCGGTCGCCCCAATGGGGTGGCCAAGCGCGCATGCGCCGCCATTTACGTTGACTTTGTCGCGACTAATGCCTACGTCGTGCATGGCCGCCATGGCGACGCACGCAAACGCTTCGTTAATTTCGTACAGGTCGACTGACTCCGGGTTCCAGCCGAGCTGCTCATGCAGGTTCTTAATGGCTGAAGAGGGTGCTGTGGTAAACCATTCCGGTTCGTGCGCAAATCCGGTAGCTCCTCTAACGGTTGCCAGTACGTCAAGACCGCGTTGTTTGGCTGTACTTGCACGCACTAGCACCAGGGAGGCGGCGCCATCGGAAATAGATGATGAGCTTGCTGCGGTTACGGTGCCACCGTCGTGACGAAACGCAGGGCGCAATCCTGGAACTTTGTCGATGTCGCAGTTAAACGGTTCTTCGTCCTGGTCCACGGTGACTTCTTTGCGGCGCACGTTGAAGGTCACCGGCGTAATTTCGTCGCTAAAGCGGCCTTCTTTGATGGCGGCCAAAGCCCATTCAACCGACTCGATCGAAAACTGGTCTTGTTGTTCGCGAGAGAACTCGTAGCGATCGCAGGTGGCTTCCGCAAAGTGCCCCATCATTTTGCCGTCGTACGGATTTTGCAGGCCGTCGTAAAACATGTGGTCGAGGGTCTGCTGGTGACCCATGCGGTAACCGCTTCGAGCATTTGGCAGCAAGTAGGGCGCATTGCTCATTGATTCAAATCCGCCTGCCAACACGACGTCGGCGGCACCTACGGCTAGCGCGTTGTGGCCCATCATGACGGTTTTCATACCGGACCCGCAGACTTTGTTAACCGTAGTGCAAGGGACGCTGTTCGGAATGTCGGCGGCCAGAGCGGCTTGGCGCGCAGGCGCCTGGCCTACGCCAGCGGGTAATACACAACCCGTGATGACTTCACTCAGTTCATCGCCTTTGACACCTGATTGCGCCAGAGCCGCACGGTTGGCGGCAGCACCAAGGTCGATGGCACTAGCGCCACCAAGTGCGCCTTGAAATGCGCCTATTGGAGTGCGCTTGGCACCAACAATGACAACAGGATCTGAGCTCATGATGTTTCTGCCTTAATTTAAAATATTCGGTTTTAGAAAAGTCGTTCTTGTTTTGCGACCACGCTTCGCCTCACTGACGTTTGAGCGTTATCGCGCTATTTTTCCAGTATGATGCAAACTATCTCATTACGTGCCTGGTGCTTCGAGTTCTGGCGCTTGTTCTGAAATCCAGTGTCAGGAGTCTGTCGGACTTAGGAGGCATCTACTGCGGCTCGCCTCGCTACGATGTCCTAAGTCCGACAGACTCCTAACCGGATGATCGAAAGAGTTCGCGCCCAATTAACATGCGCCGAATTTCGTTAGTGCCAGCACCAATGTCGTACAGTTTAGCATCGCGTAGAAGCCGGCCAGCGGGATAGTCGTTAATGTATCCGTTGCCACCCAGTGACTGAATGGTTTCGAGGCTGAGTTTCACGCCGCTCTCAGATGCCATTAAAAGTGATGCCGCTGCGTCCTGACGGGTAGGAACGCCGGCGTCGAACAGCTCAGCCGTGCGATAGGTAAAGGCCCTGCTTGCTTGCAGTAGCGTATACATGTCGGCGATTTTCGCCTGCATGATGCCGAACTCGCCAATGGCTTTACCAAATTGTTTGCGTTCGTGAATGTAGCTCAGTACCAGGTCCATACACGCTTGCATGATCCCAATGGGGCCACCAGACAGCACGAGCCGTTCCGAATCGAGTCCACGCATGAGCAGATAGATACCTCCGTGGAGTTCGCCAAGAAGGTTTTTCTTTGGAATCTTGCAGTCCTTGAAAACCAGTTCACAGGTGTCAGATCCACGCATGCCGATTTTGTCGAGTTTTTGCGCGGTGGTAAAACCCGGCATGTTTTTTTCAACGAGGAAGGCGCTAACGCTTTTTGAGCTGGTGTCGTTTTCTTTGGTGCGCATGTACACAATCAGCACGTCGGCATCGGGACCATTGGTGATCCACATTTTCGAACCGTTGGCGAGAAAATGGTCGTCTTGCTCGGTTGCTTTGCAGCTCATTGAGCCGACAACGTCGGAACCTGCGCCCGGTTCTGACATGGCAAGAGCGCCAATCCATTCGCCGCTACACAATTTTGGCAAGTACTTCTGTCTCTGTTGCTCGTTTCCGTTCAGATACAAGTTATTCATGCACAGGTTGGAATGAGCGCCGTAGGACAAGCCGACTGCAGCGCAGCCGCGTGAAATTTCCTCCATGGCAACCACGTGTGCAAGGTAGCCCATTTCGCTGCCGCCGTATTCTTCGGGCACTGTCATGCCCAGCAGACCTTGCTCACCCATTTGGCGCCACAAGCCAGGGTCAAATGTGTTGTCGCGATCGATCTGTTCAGCTTTTGGGGCAAGGGCTGCGTCGGAAAAGCGACGTACAGCCTCGCGCAACATGTCGAGGTCTTCGTTGATTGAGGTGTTAAATATTGCCATGTCCATTTGAACCAACGTCAATAATAGGGCGCAAAGTATAGCGCATGGTCGAGCACAGCATAAGCGCAAGCGCGTTGGGCCGCGCGCTAGTGGTCCCGCAGGGGCTCTTCGCGGTCCTGGATGTATACCAATGTGACAATCCGTGGTTTGAGGTGCCCTCAACATCGCTTTTCAAGGATGCCAATACGTGGACAGCTTTTGCCCTTATACTACGGCGCTTATCCAGGCTTCCTGTACAGGCCACCGATGTCCGGTTTTCCCGATTGCCCCATGTAGCTCAGTTCATGCTTTACGCCGATCAGGAATTGCTCGTATGTCCTGAATGTACCCACGAGCGGGCCCCGGGCGAGGACGGCAGCGCCAATGATAGAGGCGGGACGGTTGTCAAAGACGCTCACGGGCACGTGCTTGAGAACGGCGACAGTGTAAGTTTCATTAAAAGCCTTAAAGTGAAGGGTAGGTCTTTGGTGGTTAAAGTAGGCACAAAAGTGAAGAATATTCGTTTGGTAGAAGGTGATCACAACATCGACTGTAAAATTGACGGTATAGGTGCCTTGAAACTCAAATCAGAGTTCGTCAAGAAAGCCTGATGACAAACAACAGACGGGGTAGTTAGTGGACGCACCGATAGAAGATCTTTACGCCATCGAAGTGGCCCCGCAGTGGGTTGAGGAACACGCGGTTGACTATAGTTATGAGCACGAGTCTTCGTCGCCATTTTACTATCTGCTGACCGACTACCAGGACTACATTGATCGCGAACGAACGTTTTCCTACACGCGCACGGTACAGAAAATTAACGATGCGTCACGGCTTGAAGATGCTTCTCTTGTTGTTTGTGAGCTCAACGAGAAACATCAGCGCGTGTTTTTCCACCACGTTGAGATTATCCGTAACGGTAAGAGAATAGACGCTCTTGATCCTGAGAATATTGCTGTTTACCAGCGTGAGACTTCGCTCGAAAGTCACGTAGTTACCGGGCGAAAAACAGTAGCGCTTACCATTGACGACTTGCGTGTTGGTGACATTCTCGATGTGCGTAAGACGTTCTGTAATTTCGCCAGTACGCACCCACTCCACGGCAAGTCCTATCTGTCGACCTTCTGGTTAAGTTGGTCGTGTCCTGTGGTGAGCCAGTCGATTCGCGTGATCAATTCAGGTCACACGGCCTTGTTAATTCAGCAAGGTGGGTCCAATCAGCAGCTCGGTAAAGTTCAAACTCTGAATGCTGGCCTTGAGTTTTCGAAGCAATGGTCGAATTTGACGCCGGAGGCCATGCCGAGTCAGGTACCTGCCTGGGTATGGAGCGATTTTCTCCAATTCACCACACAAAGTACCTGGCCACAGGTGTCTAACTACCTGTACGAATACTACGAAGCCAACGGCGTGCTGGATACGATTATCGATATGAACAATATCGATTTGCTCGAATTGAGCGGTGTGAAGAATACGGATTTGTTACGCATTGTTCGTTTTGTTCAGAATAACGTGAGATACCGGGGCGAAAGTCACGGTATCTACACGCACACACCCAAAACCCCGGAGCGCACGTTGAAAAAGCGTGCGGGGGACTGCAAGGACAAGTCCAACCTGATGGTCGCGCTATTGCGTAGCATTGGCGTGGTCGCAACGCTTGTATTGGTTAATAGTCGCTACGGTGAAAAAATTGTTGCGCTTAATCCTTCGGCGTACCAGTTTGACCACATGATTGTTAAAGTTGAGCACTCAGGTAAAGAGCTTTACTTCGATCCAACTATTCAGGCTCAGGCAGGCGACCTGGAGCATTGCGCTCAGCTTGCCTATGGCTACGGATTGGAGCTCGTTGCAGGCGGTAGTGAGCTTGCTCGATTGCCTTTTGATCTGGATCGGCGGGTTTTCGAGCTGGACCATGCGTTTGATTTTGACGACTACAAAACGAATGCGCGCCTGACAATACGACGACGCTACTTTTACCACCGCGCCGACAACATGCGGTTTTATCTGAACTCTAAAGAAGAACGCACGCTGTGGGAGGACTATCTTCGGGGAGCTCGTGAAGCTACGGGTTGCAAGTTGGAAGCTCTCGAGCCCGTTGCAACGTTGGACGATCCTCAGGGTAACGTTCTTGAGACGGTAGAACGCTATCGAATTCTTGACCTTGCCGAGACTCACCCTGGTCTGTATATGCTAGTGACGACTGAATTTTCAAACGATTTTCCGATGCGTCTTGACGATAGCTTGCCGCTAAATCTTGGCATGGACGGATCGGTTTGGCATTCCATTCGGGTAACTACAAAGCGCGCTCCGGATGTTGAAGTGAGTGACAAGCGAGTCAACAACCAGTGGTTTCAGTACAAAGACACGGTATCGTCCAAAGGCACGGAACTCACGTTCGCAACTTCGCTCGTGCCGAGCGCTTCGTTTGTACCTGGCGCGAAGGTGCAAGAGTATATGAGTGAGGTAGAAGTCGTGCGTGCAAGAAGTGGCAACAATTTCAGCTATCACTATCCCGGATTCTTCAGCATGGATTCGTTTACAGGCGCGGCAAGTTTAATTCGTACAGCCGGCTACGTCGGTGCTGTCGTCCTCGCGATTTTTGTTGCTCGACTGTTACTCGACTTGTGAAGCGACAAGGTCTGGTTCGTCCAGTATAGAAAGAATCGCCGTTCGACTACGGGTTGCCATATCCCGCATGGCCTCGCGTCCTTCGCCCTCGACGTTTAACGCGGGCAGCGCGGTGATGGTGAGAGAGCCTGGTCGCGGAAATAGCATTCCAGCTGCCAGCATGGCTCGCGAACCCTCAATGACTACCGGAATGACGGCCAGTTCACCGGCAACCGCTGCGGCAAATGCTCCCGGGCGAAATGCGGCAAGTCCAGGCTCTGTCACAAACGTGCCTTCGGGAAAGACTGCGACGGAGTGGCCGCTTTTGGCAAGCTCTACAATACGCTTTGCATCTTGCCCGCTACGGTAGCGGTTGCGGCGCTCGACAAATTGCGCGCCGATACGACGCAGTAAAAAGTGAAGGAACGGTACCTCGGTGGCTTCTCGTTTAATAACAAAACCAAAACGGGTAGGTAGAACGGCTTTCAATACAATGCCGTCAAGGTAGCTTGCGTGGTTGGCTACGACCACCACCGGTTGGGTGCCGATGTGTTCGGCACCGTGGACATTTAGCCTCACCCCCGTGATGAAAAACCAGAATCGAGCCAGACGGCTAATCAAAACGCGACGTAAGCCAAGCTTCACTGGCAACACTAACAGGAGCACTGCAACAAAAGCGACAAGCGCCAAACAGGTCACAGAATATAGGCCGTAAATCCATAATATAGGCGTTAAGTAACGCTTTTTGATGGCCAAGAGGAACTTCCCGATGCGGGTAAACTCTTAATATTCCTCGAAACTGTGACGCGGTTCAACTTATGTTATTTACCATTAAATTTGAGACCTGTATCACTGTAGTTTTGGCCATCTAATCGCATACTGAGTTTGTTTCCAGCTATAAATTGAGTTGCGCAGCGACGAAAACTGCGCAGATTTGACCGGCGAATGACCTGTAACGTGAAAGTAATGCGTTAGGGAAATAGCGCCAAGAATTTTGCCTAAAAAT
Organism: Gammaproteobacteria bacterium; assembly: GCA_003228965.1. Classification (GTDB taxonomy): domain Bacteria; phylum Pseudomonadota; class Gammaproteobacteria; order Steroidobacterales; family SZUA-146; genus SZUA-146. The sequence goes on along the minus strand of QIGP01000172.1, from coordinate 2,030 downwards.
TGACGGACGGGCAGATAACATCCAGAGGTATTTTACGTGAGCGCGGTAATGTCAGAACCAGATATTGAAAAACAAGGACCAGTGATCGGACAAGCGGGTGACGGCAAGAACATCATTGATGTCTTTCTTGACGCGATCTGGATGGAACGCGGGTTGTCCAAAAACACGTTGGCCGCTTATCGCGCCGACCTCATGGCACTGTCGCGTTGGTTAGACGGTCGCAACATCAATATGGTGGCGGCTTCACGAGACGATCTCGTAGAATTTATCGCGGCACGCGTTGAGAAAGGCGCGCGACCACGTTCAACAGCCAGGCAGCTCTCAAGTTTCCGACGATTTTATCGGTATCTTGTGCGCGAAAATCAGGTACAGGACGACCCGACTGCCAACATTCAAATGCCTAAAATTGGTCGCACTCTGCCCAAGACTTTGTCCGAAGGTAAAGTGGAAGATTTGCTGGGCGCTCCTGAAGTTAGCGATCCGCTGGGTTTTCGCGATCGAACAATGCTCGAAGTGTTGTATGCCACAGGCCTGCGTGTATCGGAACTGATTAATCTTAAATTAACTCAGATCAACCTTAACCAGGGCGTTGTTCGCATTGTCGGTAAAGGCGACCGTGAACGACTGATTCCTCTTGGCGAAGAGTCAATGGAATGGATCGCAAAGTTTGTCCAGGGCGCACGACTTGAGATTTTGCTCGAGCGTCAAACGGATTATCTGTTTCCAACCCGTCGCGGCGACCGTATGACGCGTCAGGCGTTTTGGCACATTATTAAGCGTTATGCGCGTAAGGCCGAAATTGGCAAAGAATTGTCGCCGCATTCGTTACGTCACGCATTTGCAACACACCTTTTAAATAACGGTGCCGATCTTCGGGTTGTGCAAATGTTGTTAGGTCACAGCGACTTATCAACGACGCAAATTTACACTCACGTGGCTCAGGAACGTCTGAAAGAGTTTCACTCGAAGCACCATCCACGCGGATAATCATCGAAGAAGCTCAAGTTTTGAGCTATTCAAGCCGTACAGGGTCATGCCTGTGCGGCTTTTTTAATGTCTTTGTTCACATGTATTCTATGCATTTTCTATAAACCCGGCGGTTTATTTTGCTAGACTTCGCGGCAGTGGACGGTCCGGAACCTGCGCCTGTAAATGTGGTCCGACCTGTAGCCTTATTCAAAGAAATACCGGGGACATCTATTATGTTTAAACGAATTACTATTTCCGCGTTGCTTGCCGGCGCGGTCCTGCTAGGCGCCTGCGAAGCCGTCAGCGAAACACCTAAACCATTGGCTGCCGCCGATTCATCCGGCCAGGTGAACTTGAGTGCCACCCTGGATCTTGATGCCGTACGCAAAAAGTTCCCGGCCTTGAGCCCAGACGATATTAAAGAAAGCCCTGTATCAGGCTGGTATGAAATTGATAGCGGCGGCCAGGTTCTGTACATTTCCGGCGACGGCAATTACGCCATGCGCGGCGATTTGATTGACCTGAACACACGCGTCAACCTGACTGACCTGCGACGCAACACTACGCGCCAGGAGCTGTTGGCTAACATTGGTCAGGACGACATGATCATCTTCAAGCCCGAAGGTGAAACAAAACACGCGGTTACGGTCTTTACCGATGTGGACTGCGGCTACTGCCGTAAGCTTCATCAGGAAATGGCGTCTTACCATGACGAAGGCATCGAAGTTCGTTACCTTTTCTACCCACGCTCCGGTCCTAACACCGCGTCTTGGGAAAAAGCCGCTTCTGTTTGGTGTTCAGACGATCGCAACGAAGCGATGACTCAAGCCAAAGCCGGCCAGCGTCTGTCGCCTCAGCAGTGCGACTCCAGCGCAATCGACGACCAATTTGAAGCTGGTCGTAAAGTTGGTTTACGCGGAACGCCTGCAATTATTACTGAATCCGGTGAGTTAATTTCAGGCTACATGCCGGCTAAAGCGCTGGTAACTCGTATTGAGCAGGGTGGTCTTGCTCGTTAGACGAAGCACAAAAACGTACAACAAAAAAGGCCGACGTAAGTC
>QIGP01000098.1 GCA_003228965.1 Gammaproteobacteria bacterium | reverse complement strand
CTCCCTCGGGACGCTGAGTTTGCAGCTCTTACGGTTTTCAGTAATGCCGTACTACGCAAGTCTCGTGCAGAGCTTACTGGCGACAACTTCCTGGAAATTTTCGCAGGCAATCGTGTTCAGGCAAGTACTTCGTTCGGGTTAGATGTGTTCACAGCTGACGTAGCTGACCCTGTGATTGCAGCTTTGGACGCTTCGCAAGAGTCCCAGAGCTACGCCATGGCCGTGGGAGCCGCAGCAACAAGCCTCAATCAAATTGCGCTTGATCTTGACGTTGCTGCTCCGAACTATGTTCTGATCGATGCATTAATTCGTGACCTGTCGGAGTGTCGTCTTGACGGGCGCGATCAAAACGGTCCCGTAACGGTAACGGTGAATGGTCAAACGCGCGCTATTAGCGACAACATCGATCTTAATTTACAGATACTCAGATTTAGAAATAACCTGAATCAGACATACAGTGGCATACCGTTACTGACGGTCGACCAGCCTGCCTGTGAGCAAGTCGTTGTTCGTCCCGACACCACGGCGCCCGAATTTACGTCGCTACCCAATAACCTCCAGGCCGCTGCACCTATCGGGAGTTTTGTCACCGCAAGCTCAGACATTGTTCAACGTTTTATAGGCGCCGCCAGTGCGCTGGATGATCGTGACGGCCCCGTTGCAGTGGTCGTACGACTTACCGACGGTTCGGCGCTGCCAAATGCTTTTGGCTTGGGATCAACGGCCATACAGTTTAGCGCAGTAGACAGTGCTGGTAATACAGCTGATCCCGTAGTCCGTTTTATCGAAATAGGACCAGTCGGTCCGCCGCAGTCGTTTCCGGATAGCGCCGTAACCTTTGAAGACACCGCGGTCACGATTGATATATTGGCGAACGATCTGGCGCAGGACAACCCGCTGGATACGACTTCGGTGCAAGTTTTAGTTGTTCCCCAATTCGGTGCGGTTAACGTAGATACGGTTTCTGGATTGGTTAGCTTTGTGCCACAAGTAAACCGTAACGGCACCGATCGTTTTACATATTCGGTCGCCGACAGCGTCGGTAACCGATCACAAGCTGTAAGTGTGCTTGTCGAAGTGGCGGCACAAAACGATGTGCCGGATACCGTCGCAGACGTGGTAACTACGCTTGGTTCACTGTCGCGTGTGATTTACGTTCTGGCGAATGACAGTGACGTTGAGGGTGGACTCGACTTCGGATCGCTTCAAATCACCACAGGCCCTGTGAACGGTTTGGCCGTGGTGGATTTTGTAACTGGAACCATCGTTTATTCTCCGGAGCCTGGCTTTGTTGGCACAGATTCTTTTGACTACCGCGTCGCCGACAGTGACGGAGCGCTTTCGGGCGATACGGCTGTAACCATTAGTGTAGTAGATCCAAACGCCGTACCAGATAATGCGCCGGTGGCCGTGAACGACTTGATCACCTCTTTTGAGGATACGACTACGTCGATAGCGGTATTGGAAAACGACACAGATGCCGAAGGAGCGCTCGACCCTGGTAGTGTATTTGTTTTGCAACAACCTTTACACGGTGTCGCCGTCCCATCAGTTTCGGCGGGTGAACTTGAATACACTCCGGTTACAAATTTCTTTGGTACAGACCTTTTTACCTACCAGGTAGCCGACAGTCAGGGACAGGTTTCGGCTCCTGCCACGGTTTTCGTTAGCGTTGTTCCACAAAACGACCGACCGGTGGCTCAGAACGATATTACACAGAGCACCGAGGACAGCGTAGTTCGTATCCCGGTACTTGCAAACGACGTAGATGTAGACGGGCTGGCAGGAGCCACGGTGATCCTTGTCGGGCAGCCTCAATCCGGTACCGCCGTGTGGGATGCAACAACAGCACAACTTGTCTATACGCCGAACAACGGCTTTAACGGTAGCGATATTTTTTACTACCAGATCGAGGATGCAGACGGCTTGCTATCACTGCCAGCCAGCGTGACGATTAACCTTACGGGTTTAAACGATGCGCCAGTGGCGGTGCAGGACAGTTTTACTGTTCAAAGTTCGCAGCCTGCTGAACTGGACGTACTCAACAACGATAGTGACGTAGATAGCCCGCTGGTGGCCACAGCGATTTCGATCCATGAGATGCCTGCAAACGGTACGGTAGCCTATGATTCGGTAAGCGACCGACTTGTTTATACGTCCAATGCGGCCTTCCACGGAACGGACTCGTTTAGCTACTTTGTCAGCGACCCCGATGGAGCACAATCCAACACAGTCGTGGTGACGGTAAATGTCGAGCCTGCAAACTTTGATCCGGTAGCTGTAGATGATACGGCTAACGCGTTAGAGCAAACGGCCGTGACTATTTCTGTACTTTTCAACGATACAGACAACGATAACAACATCGATGTCTCAACTGTATTGATCGCCACTCAACCTGTTTCTGGGACAGCCACTGTCAACCCGGACGGCCAGATCATATACACATCTGTAGACGAATTTTCAGGCATAGATACGCTAACGTACTCGGTGGAGGACTCCTTAGGTTCGCGTTCAAACACGGCGCTGGTTACCATTACGGTGAGTGCTGTAAGTGAGGCTCCGGTTGCCAACGATGACACGGCTGAAACCGCTGAGGATATGTCCGTAGATGTGGACGTAGTGGCCAACGACACCGATCCTGAATTCGACATCGATGCATCAACCGTTGCCATTGCTACACAGGCTCAAAACGGAACTACTGGCGTTAATGCGACAACTGGAAGCATTACCTATACGCCAAACGCCGACTATTCGGGATCAGACAGTTTTCAGTATTCGGTGACGGATAACTCAGGCTTGGTATCGAACGCGGCGACCGTTAGCGTAACAGTTTCTCCTGTCAACGACGCCCCGGTAGCGACCAACGACACCTCATCCACCAACGAAGATACGGCGGTTACGGTGACTATTCTGGCTAACGACAGCGATGTAGACGGCGCGCTGGATACGGCTTCTGTCGTGTTTGATAGTCCACCGAGCCAGGGCGTAGCTACTCTTGATGCGATCAACGGTACGGTGCTGTATATTCCTGACGCTGATTTTTCCGGGCAAGATTCATTTTCGTATCGTGTGTCAGACGACCAGGGCAGCGCTTCAAACATTGCCCTGGTTTCGATTATCGTTAGCTCGGTCAATGATATTCCGGTGGCAAACAATGACGTTGCAGTTACCGATGAAAATGTAGCGGTCACCATTAACGTAGTGCAAAACGATTCCGACGCTGACGGAGTAGCCGATATTACTGTCGTTCAGTTGGTTGCCATGCCTACAGCAGGTTCAGTGGTGCAAGGGGCATCCTTTGCGGAACTGGTCTACACTCCGACCGAAAATAGCAATGGAAACGATCAGTTTAGCTATCAAGTGCAGGACGCAAGCGGTGAATTTTCCAACGTAGCCACCGTGTCCATTACCGTAGTCCCTCAGCCAAGTAGCCCGGTTGTGGTCGACCGTGCCACGTCGATTTCTAATGACTCTTCCGTTGATATTCTCGTGTTGCTGGGTGCCACCGACCCGGAAAATGATATCGTTGAATCTACGGTGGCGCTGATTATAGATGTTACTCAAGGGTCAAGCCTGGTTCTGCCTGATGGCCATGTCAGGTATACGCCGAACGCTGGATACACAGGCCTTGATCAATTCACGTTTACCGTACAAGACAGTACAGGTCTGACTTCTAACGCAGGTACCGTATCAATCACAGTCACGGCGCCCAATACGGGCCCGGTCGCAACAGATGTCACTTCCATTCTTGTATTCCGGGGGGACGTTCCCACCGTTGATTTGACCGGGGCTGTTACTGACGCGGACGGCACGGTTGATTTTAGTACACTGGTAGTCAGTAACGAGTCCGTTGGAAGCGCGGCGGTGCAGGGCGCTACGGGTATGGTTCAGTTCAACGTACCCATCGATTACGTTGGCGAAGCGTCGTTTGAATATTCGGTGATGGACAATGACGGGCTTTTTTCGAATACGGCGCAAGTCCTGGTCACCGTTTGGCCATCAGAAGATCAGGATCTTGACGGTGTGGCTGAAGAGCTGGAAACGACAATTGGCACCGACCCCAATTTGGCTGACAGTGTTTACGTACATATTGACCCGGACACACCGGCAACAATTCCCGATGGTTCATCGTGGAGTATGGCTTATCCTACGCTTGCAGCTGCGGTTACCGACGGCAAGATCGAATCGGTGCCTGGTAACTTCGTGTACGTTTTGATGGCGACGAATTCCGATGTAACCACGCTAGCGCAGGAATGGCAGTTAACGAAAACCTCGAATTGCGACAATATGATTTTTGTAGGGTCACTTGATCCTTTCGTGGTTACGCCAAGAAGTTTTGACGGAGGCGCTCCACGCACCAAGTTTGAAACTGTTCAAGTTGGCAACCGACCGCTAGAGCTTGCCAATTGTTCGAACATACAATTTCACTATATCGATATGTTCGGTGGGTCGGGTGTAGTCCGCGGTGGTGGCGTGATCATGGCAAACTCCACCGTGCTAATTAATTCGGTGCACGTGCGTAACAACTCAGCGGTTGAAGCTGGCGGTGGAATTTACCTGAATGACGGCGGCGGAACACCCTCTACACTTACGATTGAATCGTCTACCATCCGTGCCAATGTGCTCGATCCAGTCGTTAATTCCGATTCGAGTGGCGGCGGCCTATACGTTGCGAATGCCGCTGGGCTCACCATCACGGACTCGGTTCTGCGGCACAACTCGGCGCCAACAAATGGTTCGGTAACCGCTTCCAACTCAACGGGCGGTGGTGCCTTGTTTGTCGACAACACACCTCTGTATATATCGAACACGGCCTTTTCGGCCAATCGGACAGGGCAGTGTGGCGGCGGCATGTATCTGGCTGGCGCGCAAAGTATGCGCGTTGAGCACAGCAATCTTTCGGGTAACGAAGCGCAAAACTTTGGTGGCGGTCTTTGTTTGCGAGATAGCGACGCAAATTTCACTTTGCACAATAACTTGTTTACGTCCAACTTCGCTGACAATGGTGGTGGCTTCTATGCGGCCGATGTGGACAAGTCGCGTATTACTGGTAATACACTAGTATTCAATCTAGCCGGCAGTAGTGGTGGAGGGGTACATTTGGCTCCTAACGCTGACCCTGTATTTAGCTACAACATAGCCCAATTCAATTCATCTATCGGGTCTGCTGCTGACGATGTAGGTGGTGGCGTCGGACAGCTACTGGGTCTCGACGCCAGTTACAATTTCATTACCAGCTTCTTCGCTACCTTCGTAGGTACGGGCAACTCGTCAGAGGCGATCGAATTCGATAACGGCTACTACCAACTACAAAGCTCGCCCGGCGTGAACTACGGTACCCTTGATTCAGATGATCCATTGTTTGCATTAAACCTTCGATACACAGACAAATCGGGCACTACGACTGATCTTGGTTTGCTAGATGTCGGTTATCATTACCTGGAACCGGAAATTGGCAGCTTCAACTCTCTTCAGATAATCGTTCCGGATGGCCTGGTTGACAATAGCGATGACCAACGCCTTTGGTTAGCGCCACTAGTCGACGGTGAGTTACTGGGTCCCGGGCACCGACTCTACATACAGTCGATTGAACCCACGGTGGATACCCACCTATATACATTCACCGATGAAATATTGGATACGCTCGGAAGCGGTTCGTCCACTCAGCTGCGTGACTTGGGTAACGGCTACTACGAGGTGCTACTCGATATTCCAGCCGGATTGCGGCGATTCAACCTGAGCGTGTATATCAATTCCGTGTCGAATCCATCGTTCAGCATTCAAATTGGACAATAGCTGAGGGCCTTCAGGTCGCGCATAGTGCGACCGTTTACGGGGAGGTGTCGGTCGCCTATGGCGGCACATAGCGGAAATAGGCCGCTCATTCCGGCTGAATTACCATAATTGATTGGTAAATGTGATCTGGTCCATGCCTATCGTTGTATCTACTGGCATAATATCTTTGGAGAAAATCACGAGGGACACCGCATGATTCGCATCCATGCGTGCATACTTTTAATTGCCGCAGGCCTGACCGGCTGTGGAGGATCGACTTCGGACGTATCGACGCCGTCTGAAGCGTCTGTGCGTCCAGCCGATTCAGCTCAGCCCACCGGCGCGTTGCCGCCGTCCGGCGCTCGCCTGGTTCTCGGCAACGGCACGAAAGGTCCACTGGTCAACGCGACAGTTGAAATTTTTGCTCTGAGCGTAAATGGTTTTTCGGAAGGCGGGGCGCTTGCGTCAACACAAACCGACGCGGCCGGAAACTGGCAACTTGACGTTAACCGACCCGACGCTGTGCTTGTGCGAATTTCCGGCGGCAGTTACGTCGACGAAGCCGACACGAACGTGAATAACCGGCGGGTTGTCGAGTTGGCATCCGATCAGTTTCTTGAATCCGTTTTATTGCCAGGCGAAGACACGGTCGCAGTCACTGTGTTTACTCACGCGCTACTGCAAAAGAGTCGTCGCGAAACCGGCCAGAATAATTTTGACGAAGTTATCAGTAACAATAGGGCGTTGTTTAGCCAGGCCTACGGTTTCGATGTCTTGAGCGTACTGCCCGCCGATCCCCTGGCACCTTCAGGCACCGACGAGTCAGTCGCTTATGCCATGAGTGTTGGTGGTGTGGCAAATGCTATCAATGCGCTCAGCATTGCGTCGAACAGTGCGCTGCCTGAATACGTGCACATATTGGATGTGGTAGAGGACCTTGTAGATTGCCGCCTCGACGGTGTTGGCACAGGTGGCCAGCAAATCATCAATCCAGCACTTGCAGACTACCAGGAGTTGTCCTTACAGCAGCAAGTTCTTCGTTTTCGCAATAACAATTTTTCGGCGTACGAAGGTTTTTCACAAAATCCGGTCAATTCATTGCCCTGCGATGAACTGGGCGGAATTGCAGATACAACTGCACCTACCGTTACATCGTTTGCCGACCAACCGGTATTTGAAGCGGTGTCCCCCGAAGGCCTGGCGCTTACCGATGTGCAACTTGCGGCACTTAGAGATCAGTTTGTGGCGAGCGACGACCGCGAGGGTGCGCTCGAGTGGAACGTTGAGATTCCTCAACAACTGGAAATTGGTACGACTCCATTAACGGCGAGCGTAAAAGACGTTTGGGGAAATACGACGAACGTAGACTGGGAAGTCACCGTGGCCGACACCACCCCTCCTGGAATTGAAGGGCAAAGTGCGGTTGAAGCACAAGCTCAGGGAGACATCACGTTCATTGAATTGGCACGGCCTGAGGTGAGCGACCGGGTCTCTTCTCAAAACCAGATTGACGTATCGAATGATGCTCCTGGAGGATTTCCTGTAGGCCCAACTCTGGTTGTCTGGACAGCTCAGGACGAAGCCGGAAATGCGTCCACTTTCGATCAGATGGTGACCATTAACTCGGTGGCCCCTGAGGTTATGCCTGCACCTCCTACCATTGATACAGATCAGGGCGACATCGATTTTTCTGTGTTTTTCAATGACCCTGACGGCACTACGCTTACTTATTCAGTGGTTGGGCTACCAGACGGGACGGGACTTGCAATCGATCCGGCGACTGGCGTACTCACAGGGACACCGACGCCTGCCGATTTAGCGGTACAGCCGATTGTGCTAACCATCAGCGCAAGCGACGGTCAAAACGTGGTTAGTTTGCAAACCATACTGAATATTGTTGCGCCGAACACGCCGCCGGCGTTTAGCGTGAGTCAGGCGTCGATCACTCAAGACGAAGACTTTGCCAATGTGGTTGTGCAAATTCAACCGGCACAAGTTCCGGATTCTGAAATCGATCAACAAGTTGTTTACAGCGTTCGATTTGATTCACTAACAGCTGAAGACGAGGCGCCTTTTAGCGTCATTTTCGATGCAGACACTCTTGTGCTGCAACTGGTGTCGAAGGCCGATGCCAACGGAGAAGCAATCTTTAGCGTAATAGCCGATGACGGGCAGTCAAGTCAAAGCGAGTTTGTGCAACAGGTTTCGGTCCAGGTTCTGCCGGTGAACGATGCGCCACTACTTGTGGGTACAGACGAGCCGCTAAATCTGGTTGTGGGTGAGTCCTTCGATTTTAGTTTATCGTCTCGGGCAAGCGACGTTGACAACGCCGTCCTTGATTTTGTTGCCGCGCGGCTACCTGCAGGAATGAATATTGACGCCAACGGTACTCTTTCCGGAATGGCGCTGCCCGCCGATGCGCTGTCCGAAGAGATTGAGCTTGTAGTTACCGCTCGCGACGATCAAAACGAAAGCGTAGATTTTATCGTGACGGTGATTGTGGTGAACCCCGATTCGGACGGTGACGGCCTCAGTAACTATCTTGAGCAGTTGATCGGCACAAACGCTGCGCTTGCAGATACCGACGGCGACTCACTGGGAGACAGTATTGAGTATCTGGTCGACACTGACACTACTGTTACAAACGTATTATATGTAACTGCGACGGGCGACGACACGCTGGCGGGCAATAGCCCTGCGTCGGCTCTTGCTACATTGGACGAAGTCAGTATTCGGTTGGCGTTGCTACCTGCCGATCAGTCAGCGCTTGTGCTGATTGAACATGATAGTGCCGTCCAGGGCGCACTGGAGCTTTCCGGGCGCGAACGTGCTGTCATAGGGTCTGTAGATTTCGCCACTTTGCAGGTTGTTGGAGTAGACGACAACTCGACGTCACCAACTTCCCGGCTGTCAACCGCAGGCCGTCGTGCTCTAGTCGTCAACGACTGCCAGTCGTGCTCTGTGTTTAATCTTCGTATTAACGGAGGTTCGGGAATTCAGGTCAGCGATAGTGATGTAACATTAAAGCGTTTGCATGTCATAGGTAGTAGCGCACTTGATGGCGGCGCGCTGTGGTCTCAGCAAAGCCAAATTATTGCCTCCGACCTGCACCTCGTTCTCAATCGCGCCAAGTATGGTGGAGCGATTGCGCTTGATTCAGACTCTAGTCTGATTATCAGTGACTCTACGTTGAGCGGAAACCTGGCACACCAGTCAGGCGGCGCTGTTATAGTGCTTGACAGTACCATGACCGCACACAACGTAGTGTTCAGTGCCAATACGGCACCCATCGCGGCCGTAGTCGATGTAATGGCAGGTTCTGCCAACCTGTCCAACACTACGGTTGCTTATAACCTGATTAAATCGCTAACCTCGGTGCAGCTCTTTCGATGTCGTAGTGCCCTCGTTGGGGCTTGTTCAGACGATACGGCAATAACTTTGCAAGACAGCCTTGTTGCAGGCAACCGAAACGCGTCAGATCAAACGGTCGATATGGCCGATATTCTTTCGACCGGACAGGGCAATTTTGTGGAGCCCGATCGCGCGAGTGCATTCGCTTCAGGTCTTTCCAGCAGTGAACCCTACGCAGTAGGTTATACAAGCGACGACGAGAGAGTGTTAAATGCTGGCAGTCGTTCCGCGCTTGAAGCAAGTCTTGAAGGTTACTTCAGCGAGGTGGATTCTGTATTCACCGACAGCGATCAAGTTGAACCAGGCGTACATTTGAAGACACCCATACTGAGCATTAACAACTATGCAGCAACGGCCATGCTATCCGAAAACGGTTTTCCGTTTGGTTTGCAGTCGGTCGATATTGGGTTCTCGCAAGGAAGCCAGCCCGTTGGTGGGTTGCATAGGGTCAGTGTTGTCGTCACCAGCGACAATGATCGCGCGATCGCCGTCAGTACTGGTACGATTCCTGGCGATCCGCTGAATCCAGTGCCCGCTATTAGTCTTGGCGATGGCCGATACCGGATATGGCTAACCAACGATTTTGTTATTGGCCGCGATTTTTTATATTTGCGTCTGGATGATGACACTGTCGGTGTCGAAGTTTTGCCTGTTTGCCAGCAGTCTGCTTGCGGCACTGCCGACGTGACTGTCACGAACTTGCCCGGTACGGGTGTCCGTGATGAACGTGTCACACCGGTATTAAACAACGCAGACTAAACACCTGGGCCTCAATAAGAAAAGCTAAAGCGACGCTGTCGTTTTACTGTAAGGGTTGCGTGCCGAGACTAGATGTGAAGTCGGCGAAACTCCGGCTCAGGCTCGCTGCGTTGCCATGTTTCTTCGAAGATATCGAGGTACTTTTGCGCGATTCGAGGTGCATTTGTGTCAGCAATGCCTTCCCATCGATTGGCATCCATTCGATAGACAACACCCGATTCATCGGCGATGAGAAAGGAATCGTTGCGTTTTGCAAACTCAGGGTTAACTTTACGAATTTCAAAAAACGTGCTGAAGCGACGTGCCAATTCAACCAGCCGGTGGCCGCCCTTGACCGCGTCTATGGGTGAGACCAGTAGAATTTGTATACGCGAAAATTTGTGGGTAAGAATGAGCTGTTTCACAGCGTCGAGAAATTCGATGCGGTCGTAGACCGACGGATCGAGTTCCTGGGAATAGATGGAGAGCGAGCGGCGTGCCGATTTGACGACATCCAGGGTGGCAGAGCGCACGTCTTTGGACAACGCCATTACGCGTCGCGTGGTCGCGCTGTCGAGTTCTGTATCATCTGAAATTGTCATGCAAACCCCATTTGCCTGCTGTCATTGTTCCGGATATCAATCGTCATCCAAATGAGTGATTTCCCCAATGTTGGGTACGGCCTGCTGTTGGCCTGATCCCAGATAACACAATACCGCTTTAAAGCAGGTGTAGACTGCGAAAGAAGTCTCATATTTAACCAGTAATCGAAAAAAAGCGCCAAAAAAGTGCCGTACAGTGTCCTAACTGGTTGATGCCACTATAACCAGACGGAGATTGCCGCACCCGCGGTCTGCGGGTTCAATGACCCATGGGTGTTATCAAACAGCCTCGGCCAAAAGCTGACTTCCACTAGGACAGTGTTAACTGAGCGTCTTAGATTCTTTTCTGCTAGCTCCTTTCACCAATGTATTGCTCACACTCGGAACTGTCGCCAACGTCGCAAAGAGACTTCGCTCAATGGGCATTTCAGAGGCTCATCGCTAGTAAGGGTCGGGGTGTGAAGTCAGAGATTCGGCGAAGCCAGTGTAGTTTTGTGGGGTTAAACCAGCCAGTTCTTTGCGGGCGGATTCTGGAATGTCCAGAGTCTGAATAAAACTGGCGAGCGAATCACGGGTTATAGCCTGCCCGCGAGTAAGCGCTTTCAATTGCTCGTAGGCGTCTTCAATGCCGTGGCGCTTCATAACCGTTTGAATAGGCTCTGCCAGCACTTCCCAGGCTTTTTCGAGGTCTTCGTTCAGGCGCGTGGTGTTGACACCCAGGCGAGACATACCTCGATTGATGGAGCTGTAAGCCACTATGCTCCAGCCCAGTGCGACGCCTATATTGCGCAGTACTGTCGAGTCAGTGAGGTCGCGCTGCCATCGGGAGATCGGTAGTTTTGAGGCCAGGTGAATCAGAAGTGCGTTCGCAAGGCCCAGGTTGCCTTCCGCATTTTCAAATTGAATTGGATTGATTTTGTGCGGCATGGTGGATGAGCCTACTTCGCCTTCAACCGCAATTTGGGTGAAATAGCCCAGTGATATATAGCCCCATACGTCTTTGCACCAGTCCATCAAAATGGTGTTGGCGCGAGAGAGAGTATGGAAATATTCGGCCATCCAGTCGTGGGGTTCAATTTGTGTCGTAAAAGGATTGGGGCTTACACCGAGCTGAGTAACAAACGCCGCTCCAAGCGACGGCCAGTCAACGTTTGGGTAGGCGCTAAGGTGGGCGTTGAAATTTCCTACGGCACCGTTAAGTTTGCCGAGTACTTTTGCGTTTTCCAGCTGCTCAATTTGGCGAGCCAGCCGCGCGGAAACATTCTTGACCTCTTTACCTAGTGTCGTTGGGCTGGCCGTCTGACCGTGGGTGCGTGACAACATGGGAGTCGAGCGATAGTGCTCACTGACTTTGCCAAGTTCGTCGCGCAGGCCGGTAAGAATGGGTACAATCACTTCACGGTTGGCATCAAGAACAGCGAGGGCATACGCCAGGTTATTAATGTCCTCCGACGTACAGGCAAAATGTATAAAACGTGATTGATCCGTCTCTGAATCGGCGGCTTGCAACTGCTCGCGAAGAAAATACTCCACGGCTTTCACGTCGTGGTTGGTGGTTGCTTCGATGTCTTTAATGCGCTGGGCGTCTTCCAGCGAGAAATGCTCGGTTAGTCGTTCGATGCACTTGATTTGTGCCGGTGAAAGCTTGGTACAGTCTGGAATGTCGGCGCTAAGGGCTAGAAACTCGAGCCAGCGTAATTCCACAAGAACGCGATATCGGATGAGTCCAAATTCGCTGAAAAAGGGGCGAAGTGGATCTGCGGCAGAGGCGTAACGGCCGTCGGTGGGAGACAGTGACGTGAGTACGGGAAGCGTCTTAATGCTCATGCTGGCGAGTACCAAAGCTGTTAGAATTGGCGATAATATCGCATCCGCTCGCAAAACGCTGCCGCTAACGGGCGGGGTTGCGAGTACCTGCCACCTTACTCATTTAAATTACCGGCAAACCAAGTCGTGCCATTGCAAACGCTATAGAGGATTTACCATGAGTGCGCCAAAATATCGCATCGAAAAAGACAGCATGGGAGAGCTCAATGTACCGGTTGACGCCCATTGGGGGGCTCAGACGCAGCGGGCCGTTGAGAATTTTCCTGTTAGTGGATTACGCGTACCGCGAGACTTTATTCGGGCTCTAGGACTAATCAAAGGGGCTGCGGCCACCGTGAACGGTGAGCTAGGTTTGCTTGACCAGCCCCTGGTCGATGCCATTGGGAGTACGGCCGCCGAAGTTGCAGGAGGCGCGCTTGACGCCCATTTTCCGATTGATGTTTTTCAGACAGGTTCGGGCACGAGCAGCAACATGAACGCCAATGAAGTGATTGCCAATGTAGCCACCCGTACGAGTGGCGTTCAGGTACACCCCAACGATCACGTCAATATGGGGCAAAGTAGCAACGACGTCATTCCAACTGCAATTCACGTAAGCGCAGCACTTGCGATTCACGAGCGCCTGCTGCCAGCTCTTGAGCACCTCGATGGCGTTATATCCGCCAAAGCGAAAGCGCTTGATGGTGCGGTCAAGACAGGCAGAACCCATTTAATGGATGCTATGCCTGTGAGTCTGGGCCAGGAACTGGGCGGTTGGGCTCAACAAATCAGGAACGCTCGCGATCGCATCACCGACTCTCTAGAGCGCTTACACCGACTCGCGCAGGGTGGTACTGCCGTAGGTACAGGAATTAATGCTCACCCTGAGTTTGGTGAGCGTTTCGCAGTGGCACTTGCGGCCAAAACGGGTGTGCCCTTTGTGACAAGCCCAAACTATTTTGAAAGTTTGAGCTGCCAGGACACGGCGGTTGAAATGTCGGGGCAACTAAAAGCGCTGGCCACCGCGCTCATGAAAATCGCTAACGATTTACGCTGGATGAACAGTGGGCCGCTAGCGGGCATCGGCGAAATTGCGTTGCCATCACTTCAGCCCGGCAGCAGTATCATGCCTGGCAAAGTGAACCCGGTAATTCCGGAAGCAACCTGCATGGTAGCCGCACAGGTCATCGGTAACGATGCCACTATTACTATTGCCGGTCAGGCTGGCAATTTTCAGCTCAACGTAATGCTTCCAGTAGTCGCCTACAATCTTCTCCAGAGTATCGATGTCCTTGCCAACATTTCTCAACTCATGGCTGACAACGCGATTGAGGGATTTACCGTCAATCACAATAATCTCAAAGAAGCATTGGCTCGAAACCCGATTTTGGTAACGGCACTGAATTCTGTGATCGGCTACGACCTCGGCGCCGCCACAGCTAAACAGGCCTATAAAGAAGGACGTCCTATTTTGGACGTGGCCCTTGAGACCACTGGTCTTGAGCGCTCAGAGCTGGAGCGATTGCTCGATCCTGCTGCGTTAATCAAGGGTGGTATTCAGAAGTAATAACATTAAATAGTTATAACAAAGTATTGAAATAATTGAATATTGAAACCTTAAGACAACGCTTTAGTGAGCTGACCGCGACGTCGACTGAGCGCATTAACCAAGGCTCCATGGATGTTGTTGCGCCTAACGCCACCTTCGTTGATGCGGCGGTTTTGATCCCGCTGCTATTGGGTGATGACGGCATTCAAGTGCTGTTGACCAAGCGTGCTGCACATTTGAAGCACCATCCGGGGCAGGTGAGCTTTCCCGGGGGGCGTCGCGAACCTGAAGATGGCTCTTTGGAAGTTACGGCTCTTAGAGAGACGCATGAGGAGATCGGGTTACTACCTGATTTTGTAGAAATCATCGGCCATCTCCCTCGAATGTACACGATAAGTGCCTATGACGTCGATCCAGTGGTCGGGCTGGTCAGTCCTGGTTTTACTTTGACTCCCGACACGTCGGAGGTGGAGAGTATTTTTTCGGTACCACTGGATTACCTGGCCGACGCCCGTCATCGTATCGATACCAAAATGACCTTTAAAGGCACGGATATCCCGATGGTCGAATGGCACTACGCTGACCAGCGTATATGGGGGGCTACGGCGGCGATGATTTTGGTCTTGATTAATACGCTCGGGGCTTCCTAGCAGTCCGACGACCTGTACTGCCCATCAGTGAGTGTCTTAATGCCGAAACAGTGCGACACCATCTGCACAAAACCGCCAAACGACAGGACGAGGCATTGACGGGCCAACCAGGATTTATCTCGGGCAGTCAGAATGACTGGGCTAGACTACCGAAGCCTGGCAAGCCCCTTACTGTCGGTATCGATGGTGGTTATGTTCGAGATTGTCAAAGCCGAAAAACTAACTTTGAAGTCATTGCTGAAACAGTTTGCAAAGGGGATGTGCCATACCGATTCTGGTGCAGGAGAGGAACTGCTGTAAGCGCTCCAGGAAGGGCATCTACCAAGCGGTTTATTAATCAGGCAAGCTCTGTTTTTGAGGTTTGGAGAATGCCATGTCAGATAAAATCACCAGTGCATGCCAAGACATTGGGTTGAACATTGAAAGGCTGCACAGGGCGACACGGATGAATAAGCGGGCCGTGTTTGGTTAGATTTGTGGATCGTACATTACCTATTTTTTGAACGGCATCAACGCTTCGATGTCTTCCAACGATTTGGCCTTGGGCAATTCAGTAAACACTAATTTCAAGTATCGGTACGGATTGATGTGGTTGGCCATGGCCGTCTCAATTAAGCCGTACAAACTCGCACTGGCCTTGGCGCCGGCCACACTGTCCGCAAACAGAAAGTTTTTCCGGACAACCACAAAAGGTCGTATCGGGTTCTCACAGAGATTATTATCGATGCACAGTCGTCCATCGAGCGTGTAGGTCATCAGCTTTGGCCACTGCCGATCTGCGTAGTTCATGGCCTTACCCAAGGCCGATTGTGGCGGCACTACGGGTAGGTGTGTGTCGAGCCATGTTCTCAAGCCATTCAGGATTGGCACAGATCGTTCCTGTCTCATCTGGTAGCGTTCTTGTGGCTCAAGTTTTTTGGCCTTGCGTTCGATCTGGTACAGCAATTGGATGCGTTGCAGTCCAGTGGCTGCCAACGAGGCTTTCTTTTGTTGCAAGGTTTTGGGTTTTTGTGCTTTTAATGCTTCATCGAACTTTCTTCTCGCGTGCGCCCAGCACCCCAACTGGATGAGTTGGTTGTTCGCACACACTTTGTCGTAACCGGAATAACCATCGGTTTGAAGATAGCCTTTAAAATCACTAAGCAAACGTATCGGCACCTCCTGCGAGCGCGACGGATCGTAGTCGTACAGGATAATCCGCTGCTCGGGCGGGCCACCGCGTTGCACCCACATCATCGATTGGCTGTGGGCCGATTTGCCAGGCTCCTTTAAGACCTGAAGCCTGGTTTCGTCCATCGCCATGATGTCATGCGCCAACAGCGTATCGCGCAGGACATTGATCAGCGGTTGGACCACTATCCCGGACTTGATCATCCAACGGGCCATGGTCGAGCGTGGCAGGTGCACATCAAGTCGCTTCAACTGCTGTTGTTGGCGGTACAAAGGAAGCGCATCGACGTATTTGCTCACCGCTACATGAGCCAGGGTACCGGAGCTTGCCAGGCTTTTTGGGATCGGCTGGGTTGGCGGGGTGTGGTTTTGAGAGCACCGCAATGTGTGGGGCAGGAATATGATTAGT
>QIGP01000337.1 GCA_003228965.1 Gammaproteobacteria bacterium | reverse complement strand
CCGGTTTTAATTTCATGCCGCTCTAGTCTTAACGGCGGGAGCATTACCTATAAGGAAGATCTCATGCAGGGACTGAGGCTGGCCAACAGTTCTTTGGTGATTACATGTCCTTGCTGAAACATTTCGATGAATACGTCGGAGAGATCAACGACGTTGTGAAGCATCACAAGAACAACCCCAGGACCCTAGAATGCGGCATAAAAAAGGCCGTCAATGCTCTGCATGACGGCCTTTTTATAGGCAGTTAAAGCGACTATTCAACAGATCAGAATAATCCCTCAATCTGTTTGTCAGCGTTAACGCACATCGCGCCGGCCGCCGGAACTCTTGGTAATCCTGGCATTGTCATAACGGCGCCACACACAACGACGATAAACTCGGCACCAGCGGACAACCGGACTTCTCTAACGGGTATTACATGGCCTTTAGGCGCGCCCATTAAAGTGGGGTCGGTTGAGAAGCTGTATTGCGTTTTCGCCATGCATATTGGGTAATGCCCGAACCCTTGTTCTTCGTACTGTTTGAACTGGTCGCGCACTTTCTGATCGGCCACGACATCGTCGGCTCCGTATATGCTGGTAGCGATATGGTGGACTTTGTCCCAAAGCGGCATGTTGTCGGCGTATAAAGGTGCGAACTGACTGGTTGTCGTATCAAGCAGATCAACGACGACCTCGGCCAGTTTGGCAGCGCCTTTGCCGCCGAACTCCCAGTGTGACGAAACGGTGCATTTTACGCCGTGCGTTTCACAGAAATCATTGATGACTTTATGTTCCACCTCAGTGTCGGTGATGAAATGGTTGATCGCAACGGTAACCGGTACGCCGAACTTCTTAAGGTTTTCGATGTGGCGTCCCAGGTTCTCGCAGCCTTTAATAACGGCATCAACGTTTTCCGCGTTCAGGTCAGGTTTGGCTACGCCACCATGCATTTTCAAGGCTTTGGTAGTTGCAACAAGTACAGTCGCATCTGGTTTCAGGCCTGCTTTGCGACATTTAATGTCGAAAAACTTCTCGGCGCCCAGGTCGGCTCCAAAACCGGCTTCGGTGATCACGTAGTCGGACAGCTTAAGTGCGGTTTGTGTCGCCATGACTGAGTTACAGCCGTGAGCAATGTTGGCAAACGGCCCGCCGTGCATGAATGCCGGA
The DNA here is from genome assembly GCA_003228965.1 of Gammaproteobacteria bacterium. Taxonomy (GTDB): domain Bacteria; phylum Pseudomonadota; class Gammaproteobacteria; order Steroidobacterales; family SZUA-146; genus SZUA-146. The sequence continues at coordinate 14,992 of QIGP01000337.1, read as the reverse complement.
TTGTTTTCGAGGGTCTGGACCATGTTGGGTTGGAAGGCGTCGCGAAGCAGGGCGGTCATGGCGCCTTGTGCTCCTAGTTCTGAAACAAGAACAGGTTCTTTATCGCGATTGTAGCCAAGCACAATATTGCCAATACGGTTTTGCAGGTCGTTGAGGCTGGTGGCGAGGCAGAAGCAAGCCATTACTTCGGAGGCCACAGTAATGTCGAAGCCGTCTTCGCGAGGGATTCCGTTAGTAGGCCCGCCAAGGCCTACAGTGATGTGGCGTAGGGCTCTGTCATTCATATCGACCACGCGTTTCCAACTCAAACGTCGTTGATCAATATTCAGTTTATTGTCCCAATACATGTGGTTGTCGATTAGCGCAGACAGAAGATTGTGGGCAGCACCAATTGCGTGAAAGTCGCCGGTGAAGTGGAGGTTAATGTCGGTCATTGGAACTACTTGTGCGTAACCACCACCGGCAGCGCCACCTTTCATGCCAAAGCAAGGTCCCAGACTAGGTTCGCGAAGACATACCAGCGCTTTCTTGCCAATGTGATTCAGCCCGTCGCCAAGCCCAACGGTTGTTGTGGTTTTGCCTTCGCCGGCCGGGGTCGGTGAAATTGCGGTGACCAAGATCAGTTTGCCATCAGGTTTGTCGCCTAGAGACTCCAGAAATTCATAGTTAAGTTTAGCTTTGTCGTGCCCGTAAGGGATTAGTGATTCTTGCTTAATTCCGAGCTTGGCACCGATGGCCGCAATGGGCTCCAGTGAAGCGTCTTGGGCAATTTCCAGATCTGAGCGAACTTTAGTCATTACGCACCTGCATTAGTTATTTATGGCGGTTTTTGAATATTGAGATTGCGGTGAAGAAACGTGCTGCACTGCAACCCGAATGGGTTTATTAAGTGATTGTATCAACTAAACTTTCGGCGGCAATAGAGGTGGCGTTTGTAGGTGAATTGAGGTCGTATTCTTTTCTGGATGATGCGGATTTTGTCGCCTGTTTTACAGTGCAATTAAGGCCCGCACAGGAACGTTTCAGCCGGCCTGCCGCGTTCTTGAACGCTCGTTCAGTGTACTTAAGCGAGGGGCTGTTGGTGTTCGTTTCAGTGGCTCGTTTCGGTGTCGAAAAAGGATAGCGCACGCTGCAGATCTTGGACGGTATCCAAGTCGTATTCTGCGTTGGGCAGGTCGATTAGCGTGGGGTTGCTGCCAAGCAATGCGCTTTTGTTCAGCGTTTGTTTTTCTGGCGCTTGCGCTGACCAAAGTCGTTGCGGCCAGATAACCGGTGGGCCTATCGTATCGGCAAACCGGGCAGCCGCAGGTCGTCGAGGTGTTTCGGCCCAGCTGTCGTACAGGCTAAGCAAGTCTTCGAGACTCAAGCGGTATTGGTCAACAAATACAACCAGCACACCGCTGGCTGTAGCTGACGAACGTGCACAGGACAGTGACGATTTCCTGCCTTCGTTCCAGCATGCGTTGTATAGGTGAGTTACATCGGTTTGAAGCCCAAGGTCTGCCATCGCGAGGCAGTCTTGTTGTAGGTAGGCTCCGCTAACCACTATCGGTTTGCCCGAACAGGGTAAGGCGTCCAGGAGTCGCAGAGCGAGATCCACCTGGTTCTCCAGGAGGCTATTGCCTCCCGGGGACGTGTGTTGTTTGGGGGTACCAAGGCGTGAGGATCGCCCGGCGGTTAGTACCACTACGTCGAGTGTGAGGTTCGTTGGTTTATGTTGGTCTGATGTCACCGGAGTTTGCTATTTCGACCATTGTTCGAGAGGGTGGCAAGGGCAATAAAAAATTTACGCAACAGGGTTCTCGCACTGTTTATAGTCAGAGGGGCACCGGTCGCCGACCGAGTATAGGTCAGTTTTGTGTGTGTTCGTATGTGTGGCCTTAAGATCATAATAATGTACTAACGTCATTGCCCGCGAAGCGGGTGCGGCAATCCCTGTCCGGTTGCCGTGGATTCGATCAGTTAAGCCATATTGTCGTTAAGAGATTGCCGCGCCCTTCGGGCTCGCAATGAAGCGGGTAGTACTTAACGCTTTCCTGTTTCGGCCGAATAAGACTTGGTTCTAGTTCTTCGGGCGGCCTCGTCGTTTGGCAGGTGTTTCAACGCCGTACACGTACAATCGATCGGAGAGCGTGGTGGGTTTAACGCCCAGGAGTTGTGCGGCTCCACCGGAACCCGAGACCTTGCCGCCTGCCGCCGCAAGCGCCTGTTCGAGATTGCGCTTGGTAAACGCACGCATTTCTTCCTCGTTAAGGTAGTCATTAACCGTTAAAGATTGTTTCGCCGGTTGTTCTTGTCGTAACGCATTGGGAAGAGAGATGTTCATGCGGGCGTCGTTCCCCAGAATGATGGCTCTCTCCAGTACATTCTTAAGTTCCCGGACGTTTCCAGGCCACGCATATTCTTTGAGCTGACGAATATTTCGTTCGCTCAACGGTATGACCGGGCGACCAAATTCTGTGCAAATATCGGTGACAAAATGGCTGGCAATTTGCAGTACGTCATCTTCGCGGTCACGTAGAGGTGGGACGTCAATTGGAAATACGTTCAGGCGGTAAAACAAGTCTTCGCGGAAGCGGCCTGCGGCAACCTCGGCGGCCAGGTTGCGGTTCGTCGCTGCAATTATACGTACATCGATTGACAGGGTTTTGTCGTCACCAACGCGTTCAAATTCTTGTTGTTCGAGAACCCGCAACAGTTTGCTTTGTAGTTCAAGCGGAATCTCGCCAACTTCGTCGAGAAATATGGTACCGCCGTTGGCCAGCTGAAAGCGTCCGATCCGATCACGGGTCGCGCCAGTAAAAGCGCCTTTTACGTGCCCGAAAAACTCGCTTTCAAAAAGCTCGCTGGGAATCGAGGCGCAGTTAACCGTTACCAGCGTTTCATCTTTGCGCTGGCTTCGCGAATGTATGGCGTGCGACACCAACTCTTTACCGGTGCCCGATTCGCCAACAATAAGCACGCTGGCCGTGGTGTAGGCAACGGCCTCTATTCGCGCGAGCATGGATTGAAGTGCCGGGCTGCTGCCTACGATTTCGCCATCGTTCATTGAGACTTTTACGTTCTCGCGCAAATAGTCGCGTTCAAGTTCAAGGTCTTTACGCAGCGTGGCATTTTCGTCGAACGCTTTTTGAAGATCTGCGAGGGCACGATTGCGATCGGTAACATCTTTAATCGCAACCTGGAGTCGAATCATCTCGCCGCGTTGGTTCGTGACTCTGGCAGCAGACACCAGCACGTCGAGAGTCTCGCCCAATTTAGTGACCATTTGGCGTTCGTGATTACTGTACTCTTCGGCGAAATTCAGGTGCGTTAGACTGCCGTCCCGTAAATCTTCCCGCACAGCAGCCGAGTAGAAGTCGCCGATATAGCGACCAATAACTTCTTTTCGGGTGTAGCCCAGTTTAATCAGCCAGCGGTCACTCACTTCAACGACGCAGCCGTTGCCGTCCATGGTGTGAAGCATGGCCGGAGTGGCCAGGTAGAACGCCTTGAACTGGCGCGAAATGCTGTCCCAGCTGTCGACTTCCTGGTAGTAGCTAACTGAGAGGAAGTCTTGATCGGGCTCGGTGACGTTGGCCGCTGTGTCGGCCAGCAGTTTGACGGTACCGTTGGCGCGGTGTCGGTATTCAATCGGCACGTGCTCAAGCTGGCCGGACAGTCGCAGCCTTGGCAGGTATTTATTCGTTAACGCCTCCTGTGTTTCTTCGGTGGCGATGTCTTGGGGCGAGAAAGCCAGGAATTGCTCTCTTGAGTATCCAAGTAGTCGCAGTAAGTTTGAACTCACATCGCAAAAACGTCCGGTTTGGTCGGTGGCGGAGGCTAGATGGGGTCCATGCCGGAACATCCAGCGATAATCAGTATGTAAAATGTTGGTTTCGCTCATAATTTACGAAGTATACACGGTTTTTCGTAAATTCGGTAACGGAAAATCGTTAAAACCGAAATTTCGTGAATTAACTATCTGAGATAAAACCTTTAACCGGTTGATTTTAATCGAATTGCAAAGTTGGCACGGTCATTGCAATAGTGTAGTTGTTCCCACTAAGGAGGGATAATGAGATGACTTTACAAAAACGCACATTGACCCTGCTGATCGCTCTTGGAGTGGTCTCGACAGGACTAATATCTACGCCCGCTGCTGCCGACCTGGAAGTCGTAGCGGTTATGGCACTACATACCCGCTTGACGGATGACGTCGCGGTCTTCGAGCTTAATGCAGATAAGCAGGCTATCGCCAGCGGTTTTTCATTCGAGCTCACACAAACTCTAAACGACCGATTGGCCGCCGAGTTTGAAACTGCTCAACGCTCGGCAGAACTTGCCAGCGCATTCTCTGAGCAAATACTGGACGCTTTGGATGAGCGTCTCCCCAATGAGGTGGGTGACCTCATCGCCGAGGCTAACTGAGTAGGACTACTCAAGCCGGTTTGACGGCAATTAGACTACTTCCCCCAGTAGCGTTCCCTTTGCGGGGCCCATCGGTAAAACGGTAGGCCCCGTTTATATTGGGGAAAGATGAAGTGTAGATTGCACCCGGCTCGCTGCACGACTACTGTCGCCAAATGGCAATTACTTTCGCTTTCGTACTTCAACTAATGTCCGTGTGTCGCCGGTACCTGAAGCTTACGCTACCAATAGCAGCGACTGGCCTCACAGTGTGTTCGCCCACCAACGCTGAACTAATTGAGATTGGTCCGTCCATTGCAGGTTCAGACTGCGTTGAGGAGTTTGAGCAGATAGCCAACCGGCTTGAACCAGGAGACACGCTTGTATTAAGAGGAGGGCGCTACGAGCAATCGTGTCGACGCGCGGTGTCAATTCAGGGTACCGAAGAGCTTCCAATCACTATTAAAGCTGCTGAGGGCGATAAACCGTTGCTCACCAGACCAGACAGCAATCAAAATACCGAGAACAATCTTGAGCTGATCGACAGTCGTTATCTAATCATTCAGGGGCTTGAGTTTGCAGGCGGTAGCACTGGTGTGCGACTTATGGGCGAGACTTCGCACTTTGAGTTGTCTCACTCGACCATTCGCAATACAGGTAACAATGCGTTCGCGGCCAACACGGGTAACTCCGCACAGCTGCATCTGCACCACAACACACTGCACACGACGGGCCAGAGCGCTGGAAACACTGAGGGAGAAGGTTTCTATCTGGGGTGTCACGATGGTAGCTGCAGCGTTTCGAACAGTCGTATCGAGCACAACACGCTATATAACCTGCACTCCAGTAGCAGTGGCGGTAATGACGGCATTGAAATAAAACCAGGTTCAGGCGGCAATCTGGTACGCCACAATTTCATTACCGGTCAAAACGACTCCAGGGGGTTTCCGTGCATCCTGGCGTACGGTAGCGGAATCGATGTAAATATCATTGAAAATAATCAGCTCACTCGCTGTACGGTCGGTATCTATGTCAGTCAGGACGCGATTGTTCGTGGAAACCTTGTGACTGACGCCGTCACTTCGGCCATCGTTGTAAGAGGCCACGAGAGCGTCGGCGCGCCTTCTAACGTTGCGGTTGTTAACAATACAACCAGAAGTAGCGGCCCAGGTGCGGGTTTGCATCTGGCGCTTTGGCGCGCCACGGACATCACGGTTTTTAATAACGCCATTTTTTCAGGCAGTGGTCCTGCCGTGAAGGGCAGTTGGTTGAACAGGGCGCATTTTGCGACCAATTGGGTCTATGGACGGCTGCGCGGTGTCCCGCTGAGGCGACAAGGTTTTATCGTTGAAGATATGCGTCTGCCTCTGGACGATGCCGACTTTTCCTCAGACCATGTTCTAAAACGCTTTCAGGAGTCGGCGACTAAAACCCCGCTTGCTGTTGGCAGTACCGACATCAACGGTACGCAACGGCCGCAGGGAACTGCAACCGATATTGGGGCTTTTGAGCACTTGAATCCGCGCTAAAGTTTCTCAACGGGTTTGTTTTAGTATTTGGCATGCCATGTTTACGTGCGACATTGGTACCGTCATATTTTCCTGTAGTAGTTCCTTTAATCGGCGGAAGTGGTATCGCCAGTGCTAGAATAGAGATTCAAGCAAAATGGCCGAGTGTACTGAGGGGACGAGCGCAGATGTAGTAGATAGCGCTTTAAGCGTACTTTTTGGATTAGGTTGTCGTAAAGCATCTGTACCATTAACAATCTTGGCCGAGGCGTTCGCAGTTTTTGTTTTAACAAGTTTTGATCAGGCGAAAGTCAGGCAGAGAATCCTTGTCAGATGTATTTATTTCAGACCGCGCTAAAGCGCAGGAGTGCAGATGAGTATCAGTTTTGAAAAGCGTGTGGCCATTGTTACTGGTGCCGGAGGAGGACTTGGTAGAGCTCACGCATTGGCACTTGCAAGTCGCGGTGCCCGGGTCGTGGTTAATGACTTGGGGGGAGCACGAGATGGTACGGGGCAATCTTCTGAAGCAGCCGCAGTCGTGGTCGAGCAAATCAAACAGGCTGGCGGAGACGCAATAGCGAACGGTGCCAATGTGACCAACCCCGACGACGTTGAGGGCATGGTCGCTGATGCCATTGAGCGGTGGGGTCGCGTTGACATCCTCATCAACAATGCAGGCGTTCTGCGGGATAAAACGTTTGCCAAAATGACGTTGGACGATTTTCGCTTCGTGCTAGATGTTCACCTTATGGGTAGCGTCATTTGCACGAAAGCGGTTTGGGACCTCATGCGCAAACAGGCCTACGGACGAATTGTCATGACGACGTCCTCCAGCGGGCTATACGGTAATTTTGGACAAAGTAACTACGGAGCGGCCAAAATGGCTCTGGTGGGATTGATGAATACGCTTGCACTTGAAGGGCAAAAGTATGACATTCGGGTGAACTCTCTGGCGCCAACGGCAGCCACTCGAATGACCGAAGATATTATTCCAGACAAAAAATTACTTGAATTGCTAACACCCGAATCAGTAGCCGCAGGGTGCCTGACGTTGTGTCACGAAGACGCGCCTAGTCGCACTATTTTGTGTGCAGGTGCAGGAGGCTATGCCATTAGCCGTATCGTCGAAAGCGAAGGAATCCACTTGCCAGTGCATCAACAGAATCCCGATGAAGTGTTAAAGCACTGGGACGCCATCACCGATCCGCAGCGGCAAAGTGAACATGCTTTTGGTGGCAAGCAGATCGAAAAATTCTTAACCAAAGCGGCGGCTCACAAACGAAGTGTCGTAAGGTGCTAGCCCTTGTTTGGCGATTCATGGGTCAGTAGAGAAAAAAACCGGGCGGCCCGCAGGTCGCCCGGTTTCGTAAACGGCTACAGCTGATTAGCCATGTTTAGCCATACAATGCAGGAACTCCAACTTGCTGGTGAATCGAATTAGACTGGGCTTGAGAAATGCCAAGACCTTTGGCAAGACGGTCGAGGTACTGGGCCTCTGCCTGCGAGTCGAGTTCAATTCCAAGCAAAGACATCAGGTAGACCTGTTGCTCAAGTCCTCGCGGAACGCTGCGAACGAACGCGTCTACATCGAGAGGCTGTGCCATTTCATTTCGCACGAACGCCAGCTCTTCTGTGCTAACGTCACCTAGATGTTCCATCACTTTTTGTTGCTCTGCCTGATCGAATTTGCCGTCGGATTTAGCGGCATTGAGCATGCCGCGAAGCATGATTTCAGCTTGTGCATTTTGGCCTGGTTTGGGTTCGGCAACCTGACCGCCGAACGCCTGATTGAGTAATTCACCCATGCTACCTGTGCTTGCAGGTTGTGTGTTGTGGTCGCACGTTTGCTGATCACGGGCGTTGCGTTGAACCTGCGGGTTGCTGGCTGTGCGTCCGCCGCCAAGGCTCTCAAGCAGGCCGCCAAGACCACCGCCGGCCAGTCCTCCAGCACCTTTGCCGCCTAATACGCTACCGAGTATATCAGCGAGGCCACCGCCACCCGATTGGCCGCTGCTGGCAGGTTGTGTACCACCTTGCTGTTGGCCGAGGCCGCGAGTCAGACCTTCAAGCAGACCTCCCAATCCGCCGCTATTCTGGTTTTGCTGAGGTGATCTGCCAAATCCGCGGCCGCTTTGATGGTTGCCCTGGCTTAAACCGCCAACACCATCAGAGCCTCCGATTCCTCGTCCGGCGCCCGAAGATTGCGAAGATGACGTTGAGCCACCGCCCAGAAGACCACCGAGGCCCCCAAGTCCGCCGCCGGTGGAGCCAGTGCCTGAGCCGCCTTTGCGGCCCATCATTTTGCCCACGCCGCGAGCAACCATTACGCCCATAGCCACTTTTGCCAATGTTTTAACCAAATTCATAATTGAGTCCTTCTGTACCCTAATGGTGTATCGGATACACGCCGCCATTCGCGACGTGTAGAGCGACCTTCGCTACGTTTCGAACTAACGGTCGGCAGGGTGGGGTCGAACCCAGAGTATAGCGGGGTGGCCGTTATTGACCAATGACCGGCTGGGTGGGTGAAACTGTTGGTAACACGCCGGGAGTCGTGAAGTCAGGGCTCGCGGACGCTCTTATTTCGAAATGTGAGGCGGCGTAGTCTGCGTAGTTACGCATGATATTCTGCAGGAAAGTAGCAGTATACAATCGATAAGTATTCTAGATAAGTAGTGTAGGAGGTTGAATTTAAATATAAAATGAGAACACCGCAATGAGTGGGCTAGGAAAATGATTGGTTTGTGTTTTAACCGGACCGATGCGAAATTGCCCATTCAGTATTCACCCAGACGCCGTGAGTACGGCTAGGATTAAATAAACGATTCGAAAGCTAAATTCTTATCAATCGGTGACGCCATCGAGGCTTTGTCATGCCTGCATTTCAATAATGACCACAATATGACGATTGAAAAGACTAGTGAAGAATGATTACACTCTCTGATATGCAGGTTTTACCGACAAATAGGACAAAACCAACTAATCACTTTTTAGGTGATAAAACAAAACAACATGCGCTCTGGAGCGATAAAGCCCAATCAATTGCCAGTCGATGTCATCCTACGTAACGATGAGACACTGGCGCTCAATACTCGATCGCTTTTGGCACTTCGCCGGTCGGGTATTGATCAGGGCCAGATTGTGTTCCGAAATGTGGCCGGCAATCCGACGTTAAAGTGAATATTAACCGAACGGCTTACTCACAATGGTTTGAGCGAGGCCGGTACGGATGTGCTGCGCGTGACTGGTTTTGGCCGGAATGCAAGCGGAATTTAAAAGAGAAATATGTACGTGACATCCGAAAAAATCACTGTTGTTTGGGCGCTGCCGTGCAAGTCACAGGAGTTCATGAAACTACCGAATCTAGTCCAAGACGGTGACAAGGTGGCTCTGGCCTTCGATTATGAAACTGACGACGGTTATGCTGAATCGTCGATCAGCTTTCGAGGTGTTGAGGCGTTCGCCTTTACGTTTTACGAATGCTGTTCTCCTGACCAAGTTGGTGCTGTGGAAGTGTGTTATTTACACCCCTACGAATGATTTAAGGCGCAACTAGCCTTCTCCAAATTTCCCTGAAACGGTTAGAAAGAGTCGCCGCGTATCGGTGTCAAAGCCTCCCAACTGCAGTGTTCCTTCTCCAGCACGATAGTCAGCGTACTTGAGTTCAAGTAGGTAATTTTTTTTGAACCGATGCTGCAGATGTAAACCAAATTCTCTGCCAACATTACGCGAACCTGAATCTGTGTCGAAATCATGATATTGAATCCTGTAACGAAATCCCGGCCACCGGCCGGCCACAGTCACAAAATTCGCAACGAGACCCTCATCGGGTGTTAGAGCAGCAAACTTGTCCGCCCATCCTTGAAACCGATGCACTGTGGCAAAAGGCGTTATGAACCCAGCGTTGTTGTCACTTCCAAGTCGCTCTTGTGTCAACTGAACAGAGATCCGTCTATAAGAAACCCCACCGCTAACACGCCAATAGTTCGCAATGTAGTTTTTTGGGTTTTCGTCATTGCTATATTGCCGTGCAAACTCACCGGTATATAAGTATGTAATTCGCTTAGGTCGTGAACTGCCGTGGAACCGTATCCCGTGGGTGTCCGTAGATGCCCGTTGAAAATCCTGGTTACGAATAAGGTAAGCGTACGCTTCTAGTTCGCCTGCGGACCATCCATTGTAGGTCGTGTTAAACAGATGAGAGTTTTGTTTGTGATCGCCAAGCTGTCCTGCCGGCCGATCTATTGACTCGTCACCGAAGATACGATTAACATTGGCCACGTAGGCATAGTGTTGCGACCAACTATCGGAATTCTCACGGCTAAAGGAAATAGCATCGAAGGATTGGTGGTTCTGACGAAACGACACCGCCCCAACAAAGCGCTCATCCCCGAATGAAATGGACTGACGCCCAACTTTGCTTTGCCAACCCTTAGGTGATTCGTACGAAAAATAGAGCTGGTTGAATTCGGTTGCTGGAGGATCAGCAATTAAAACTGTATCGCGATCACTTTCGCCATCCGTATAGTCTGCTCCACCAATTGCTATCGTGCTCTCAAGTTCCATAAAGCCTGTCAGCGCGCGGTTATTGCTTATTGGTCCTGTTTGCCAAGCTAACGAACTTCGAAGGGTTAGCGCTTCGGCATCGTTAGCAATATCGTCACTGGCGTGTTCATAGCGTAAGCGAATGTTTGCAGATACTTTACTGTCAGACAAAAATGCACTGGTCGTTTCAGTGTTGTCAGCTTGTGCCCCGTTAAACGCAGCCAGCCAAAAAACGACCAGGCCTGCTAGCCATCGGTAAGTTTGATACATAGGCCTCTCGAAACAATTGTATTACTTGGCTCACCAATCGCTGAGCCACCCGACATTTCCGCCGTTACCAGCAACTCATGTGCGTCACCAATTAGACGCCAATCAGTATTGCTCAGTTCGCGTTGCGAAGTTGTACCAGGATCAATCAAGCCGAGCGAACGAGTTTCGCCATCCGTTTTTGACACAGCCCAGAGTTGATATGCAGGACTATCCGTCAGACCATCTCCAAATACTCGAATGTCCATGATCGAAGTCTGCTCACTTGCAGTAACCACAAGCTGAGCCTGCCCGCCATCATCTTCCAGAACGGCGATGTAATCGACAGAAGGCGTAGGCGCAACGGAAAGCTGAAACAAGATGAGTGCAATCGCAATCAGCGACGAGGCCAGCGCGAGCCCACGAAAGAAAGGCAATCGCTCCCAGAAAGGTAGTTTTTCCGAACGTGACACAGGAGAAATCGAAGCGTCTATTTGATCCCAGACCCGACCGCTTGGCGCTAACGGAGGAACAACAGCAGCTAAAGGCTGCAAGCATTCCTCCAGCTCGCGAATACGTTGATCGAGTTCGGGAATTTGTTTACGCAACACGTTGCATCGGCGTCGTGCAGCCGCACCCAGCGTGCCGAGTACGTAGCCTCGTGCGAGGCTATCCTGAACTTCGGGTTGCTTGTATCTCATTGCGACAGACATTGTTCAAGCCTCTTCAAGCCGCGGCGCAGCCAGGATTTTACAGTACTTACCGGAGAATTAAGTTTTAATGATACTTCTTCGCGAGAGTATCCATAGTAATACGCGAGCATTACTGATCGTTGTTGCATGCTCGACAAAAGCTTCAGGCATACCTTCAACTTGCCTTCTGTTTCATCCAGCTCAAACAAATCCATTGGTCCACTCTCTTCACTGGCAAGCCGCTCCGTCTCTAACTCCACCGTTTCGTCAATAACTCTACCGCGACGGCGTCTGGCCTTGACATGATCGAGTGCACGATGTCTCACTATCGATGTCATCCATGTCATCGGTCGCGCAATGTCTGGTCGATAGCGCTCTGCATCTTTCCAAATTTGATTAAAACTAATTTGTAACACGTCCTCGGCGAGGTCGCGAGATCCGGTTATGCGAAATGCAACGCCATTGAGTTTTGCCGCAACTTGCTCATACAACACTCTCAACGCTGATTGATCACGAAGGGCGCAACGCGATAACAATGACAATAGCTGTTCGTCTTGTTCCGTCAAGTCCAGCATGTTTAGATTGCCTTGCATCGTATCTTTGCTTCTATCCATGAAAAGAACGATTGATTACGCTCTGATGTGAAGTTGCCAGAGTGAGGGCTTCCAACACTGTGCCAGAAGCCCTTCACGTTTAGTTAATCAGCTGCTGAACATAGTCGGGTAAATCGGACAGCGCGGCTAGCGTTGGCGGCGACGTTGTGAGATTCAAGACCTCTACGTTCTGCAATTCACCGCCGTCGATTGTCTCACGTTTCGCACACACAAGAAACTCCGTGTTACGAAGACTTACGGCAACACGTAGCCCGTCGTCATCGCTGCGGTTACCCGCGTCAAAGTCGTTAGCGATGCCACGTAAACTGAAACGAATCAAATGATCCAGGGACAATGTAGCTAACTCACTTGGATTGGTAGAGTCATCAAGCGTTGTACAAAAACCAGGAGCTCCGGACACTCTCGCAATCGGCAGGCCTGTGTCAGCATCAAGAAATATCCCGTCGAAATCAAAACTGCCAACTGAGTTAGGTGGATTTACGTTGAAAAAAGGCGCTCCCTCCGTGCTTCCATCACTGTCGCTTTGTTCGCCCAAGACACCGAAAATTACGACATCCGTTCCCGGTCCCCCGTCAAAAAAATCGCTGCCATCTCCTGGCGCCCAAATAAAAGTATCGTCGCCTTCGTCACCAAATGCCCGATCTCGATTGTCTGAACCACGTGCATCGCCATCAACATTTGAATTAAAATCTTCTGTACCACCTATGAGCACGTCATCACCTTCGCCCCCAATCAACACGTCGACTCCCAGAGCACCGATGAGTACATCATCTTTCGTTCCGCCCTGAAAAACATCACCACTGCGCAGGCTCTGATTAGGTGATCCTCCGGGACCTTGTGCATTCAGTGACAATAACGGACTGCCCAGATTATTCAGGTCACCACCTACCAACAAGTCACCCACGGTAGACTCTGGTGGTGGCGGAGGCGGTGGCAAAGGTGGGATAACCTGCTCATTGACCACATCGGGAGAACCGCTGCAGCCAGCGATTATTAAGGCAATAAATGCGTATAGGCTAAGCATCTTGTTAAGAGATAAGGGTTGTTTTTTCAGTGTTTTAAAATTCATGATTGTGTTACTCCAGTGAGTTTTAGTTTATCGAATAAGATTGAATGACTGAGCCGGCAACTGTGAGATGTCGATCTGAGTCGGTGGTGAAGTTGTGAGATCAAGCACTACAATTTCTCCCGCCGTTTCGCCGCCGCAGACTAAAAATTCAGTGTTGGTAAGGTGCACAGCAATACGCAGTCCAGTGTCCGGGTTGGCAAGGTCTGCTGCGGGTCCTCGCAGCGTGAAGCGAACAATATGATCAAGGTTCAGCGCAGTTAGCTCCTCTTGCTCCGCGGCGTCGGTACTGCCATCGACAACTTCACAAAAGCCAGGGCCGCCAGAGACGTTAACGATAGGCAATCCGGATGATGCGTCAGTAAAAATGCCATCAAAATCCTGGCTACCTGCAACATTGGGTGGGCTGACATTGAAAAAAGGAGCGCCGACTTCATCACCATTTGCATCGCGTTGCTCGCCAATAACGCCTAGCATGAGTACGTCGGCATCTTCACCACCATCAAAGAAATCATTGCCATCGCCAGGAGCCCAAATAAATGTATCTTCACCAGCGCCGCCAAAAGCTCGGTCCCGATTAAACGGATTAAAGTCTTCGGTACCACCGATAAGAATATCGTCTCCTGCTTCGCCAAAAAGAACATCGATACCCAGTGCGCCAATAAGCAAGTCAGCCGAATCAGTTCCGCTCAGTGCATCACCACCTTGCAAGCTTTGATCGCCACCCCCGTTGCTGCCGCGGTTGGCAGACAGAAAAGTGCTTACGTCTTCTTCGACGCCAAATATGGCATTTTGGTCATTCCCTGTGACTGGCGCTGATATCTGTGCAATCGCACTCTGTGCCAGACTACATGTCATCAAAATGCTTGCACACCTGGCCCAAATTACCGCTGAACCTTTTGATTTAGTTAACATATCGTACCTCTCCAATGTGTTTCGAGGCGCTCAAGCGTGAGCGCGTTAGATAAAAATTTTGGGCGGTGTTACCGTCCTCAGTATCTATTGCGACGCAAACACCCATTTGGTTGCGCTTTGTGAGAATTAATTTGAAAAATCTTGAGAATTTCGTCGCGGGCACTCATGCGCCCGCACATCACTCGAACGGTCGCTCGAGAAATCGGTCTAGAACCAAGGCATACAGGATTCTTTTTATAGCGATACTGATGTCGGTGTATGGCGCAACATCAGCCGCGAGTGAGACTTTTGCAGACGCAGCACTTTCTGCGTGCGTGGCCGCAGCCGTTAATAAAGGGAATTTATCCTCGGCAGAACAGCTAAAGGTATTAACGTGCAATGCTTTGGGTATTAAGGATGCGACTGGAATCAGTCGGTTAACAGAACTTGAAAGCTTGTCTTTGTTTGGAAATCAGCTCACAACTGTCGATATCGATGGGCTTACCCAGTTGCAGCAACTGAACCTGGCGAACAATCGTCTGACTCAAATAGATCTAACTAACAATGTTGAATTAAGATCACTGTACTTATTTGGTAATCGGCTAGAAACACTCAATCTAGAATCCACACCGAAGCTTGAAAAAATCAAAGCGGAAAAAAATCAATTGTTAGAAGTTACCTTTGGTCAAATGAAAGCTCTAAAGAAAGTCTATCTTTTTGACAACAAGATGGAAGACATAAAAATTGATGCTCTACCGGCTCTTCAGTTCATTGATGTAAGAAGCAATCCAATGCCTGATGACGTTTATGATTACATGGACGGATTTGAAGGCGTTAAGTCTTCTCATGATGGGAACACGGAGAACTGGGAATAGTCTCGAGTTTCTTGTGCCTGCTCTTAGCCGATTTACGTAGATGGGATTTCCTTCCGAACTATTCCAACGATGGAGAGCACCGCAATGTGTGGGGCATTTCAACCCACATCACGCCGCCATTTTAACAGGTCCTTCGAATTCAGCGCTGTGAGTCTCTGGTACC
>QIGP01000312.1 GCA_003228965.1 Gammaproteobacteria bacterium | reverse complement strand
CTTGCTCTTCTTGGCGACGTAAATGATGACGGCCAGGTTAATGAAACTGACGCCACATGGGTTATGGAGTCCATAGCAGGCAGCAGGACGCTCGATTCGCAAGCAAGCCAAAACGCCGACGTGGATGATACGGGTGGCGTAGATGTGGTTGACGCCCAATGGATACTAAAAGTTGCTCAGGGGGTCGCGAGCGACTTTCCTGAACCACTCGCTCGAAACAGTTCCTCAGTAGCGGTTAGCCGTGATGGAAAATTGGTTGCCGTAGTCAATCCGGACGGCGACAGTGTGACGTTGCTGTCGGGTGAGGACGAATCTGTCCTTGGCGAAGTCGTTACAGGCGGCGAGCCCATTGGTGTCGATTTTTCACGCGACGGCAAGAAAGCGTACGTGGTCAATGGCATGGATCGTACCGTGTCGGTAGTTGATACCGGGTCGTTAGTAGTTGTCAATCAAATCGATGTCGGAGCAGAGCCGTTTGGCATTGTTGTATCACCTCGCGGTGATCGGGCCTACGTGTCTAATATGATGTCGGGAAGCGTTAGCGTTATCGACATGCTGAGCGAAGTCGAGCTGACTCAGGTTGCGGTTTCGGCGAAGCCACAGGGAATGGCCATTGACGCCGATAGCGGGACTCTCTATGTCACCCACCTGACTACACCGCTGATTTCTGTTGTAAATTTGGAAGCGCTTACGGTTACGCAGATGGTTTTGAGCGAAAGCCCGTTCGATTCGCTGAACACTTCACAACCCGCGGGTGTGGCCAACCGCATTAAAGGTATTGCGCTGAGACCCGGGACTAGCGAGGCCTGGGTTCCACATATTTTATCGAACGTCAGTAACTCTGTTGAGATTCTGTTTAACACCGCTATTTTCCCGGCTGTGTCCATTGTCGACACAAATTTGCCGGGCGAAATCCCCAATTCGCGACTAACACTTTTTAATGGCATGGCGACCACAGTGGCCCATCCGGAAGCAGTGGCTTTTTCACTGGACGGTGCTCTGGCTTACACCACTAACGCAGCCTCCGACGACGTCGTTATATACAATGCCTCAAGCCGTCAGCAAATCGGGTTGCTGCGCGATGTTGGTGACAACCCTCGCGGCATCATGCTGCATCCATCTGGACTGAAGGCCTACGTGTTCAGCCGCTTGAGTCCTGTGTTATCGGTGCTCGATCTGACGACAGAAACCGTCAGTAAAACTGTGACGACTTCGACGAGCACGCTGCCGGTTGAGTTGAGCGACGGGCGAAGGTCGTTGTTAAGTTCGGCATCGACGCAGTTGTCACGCGATCGATTTATGGCCTGTGCCTCTTGTCACTTTGACGGCCGCGATGACGGCCAGACCTGGCTTTTCTCAAACGGCCCACGACAAACTCAGACCCTGGCGGGTGATTCGCGCCGCAGCGGTTTGCAACACCACAACGGCGATCGTCTTAACTTGCAAGATTTTGCCATTGCGTTTACCGGTTTGCAGGGTGGCACTGGCTTGACGCCGGACCAGCTCGACAATATGGCCGAATATTCCAACGTCATCCGTTTTTTGGATAACCAGAACGTCGCAAAAGACGGAGCCATGTCGGATAGTTCGCGACGAGGTCGTCGTCTGTTCGAATCGCTTGATTGCGCAAGTTGCCACAGCGGACCAATGCTGACAGACGCCGATGGAAATGACGACTTGAGTAATCCTCTCCTGCGCGATGTGGGGACCTTTGTACCAGGAGTGGGAACTCAGGACGGCACTGATCGAACGCGCGATCAGCCAGCGATTGCCGGAGGCACTGTGCGTCCTGCAGGTTTGTTTGAAACCAGTTATTTGATTGGTATCAACGCCACCCCGCCGTACCTGCATGCGGGAACAGCGGCGACGTTGCAAGACACCTTAACAGCGGCGGGAAACCCGTCCGATCAGCACGGCGTTACTTCGGGATTGAACGCGGCACAAATCAACGATTTGGCAAGCTACATGAATGCGCTGGACATTCGAAATCGGCGGGTCCGCGTATCTGTTCCGGCCGATGGCGCTGCTACAGTCGACCTGCCGGTAGTGCGCGGCAGCACCTTTGGCGGTGTCGCAAGTGTCAGCGTGTTCATTAACGGCGCGGGACCCATTCCGGCTACCCTGTCTAACGAGACGTTCGAGGCCGTGGTGCCGGTCAATTTACTCCCGGGACTTCCTAATGGCAGTGCCTACGAAATTTCTGTGCGGGCGGTCACCGCGCAGGGGAGACCCGGTCGCGACGATATTGAAGTTGTAGCCAATTTTGGCTCTGTGACAAGTGCGGCAATGTCTCTAATTGAGCCAGCCGAATCGTTGTTGATTGCCGATGCCGAATCTACCATGGCGATTGTGCTGACGCCGCGAGATTCTAGCAGCGACTTGATCGGTAGCGGGCTTGTACTGGAAGCTCAAACCAGCACAGGTTCACTAGGTGCTATGACAGATCTTGGCGACGGTCGATACCAGGTCTTTCTGACCAGTTCTTCAGATGCAGGTACCGCTAATATCACAGCTAATGTAATGGGGCAGCCTACCTGGGCAGCGATAGGCCAAGTCATTATTACGGCAGGTAATGTCGATCCTGCGACTTCGTCTATTACAGCGGCCGTTCTTAGCCTGGAAGCCGATGGTCTGGGCACAGCTGAGATTACTGTGATTCCAAGAGACGCCTTCGGCAACGCTCTGGGGAGCGGCCAAAATGTACAGTTGCAGGTGAGTTTGGGTGGAATAGGATCCGTGTCCGATCTTGGCGACGGACGATATACCGCGATTTACACAGCGGCTCCCAGCCTCGGCACGGCCGCCATTTCAGCCACTGTAAACGGTGTGCTGCTAAATCTGATGCCTCAGATTAGTCTTGAGCCCGATGTTTCTCCACCTCCCGTACCCAATGTCGCAGCAATCAGTTTCAGTGCCGTACAAAACGGCAACACGACGATAACCGGAGGCGCGAATTCGGTGGAAGGTCTTGCGACTGTACGGGTGGAGAATCTGTCAACAGGTCAATTTGCTCTGGCCACGGCGGGTGCCGATGGTAGTTTCATGGTGCAGCTCGCGGTTGGAGTTAACGAACAAATTCAAATTCGGGTGGATGATATCGCAGGGAACAATGGAGAAAGTGTTACAGTTACTCCATTTGCCCTGGACATTGCAGCGATTACCGGTGTGGTTAGTACCGCACAAGTGGGTAGTGGCTTCACTCCTGTGGCCGGAGCTACTGTTGTCCTGTTTGAAATCGACCTGAGCGGCGCGCCCAACATTGTCTTTAACCCACTCGCCATCTCGTCGGTCGTGACAGGTAGCGATGGCCGCTACGAAATTCCGCTGCCACTTGGTTTTGTGCCAGACCCGGAACTGGTCGTGGCCACAGGCCCCGATGCTAACGGTGACGGTTTTATTGAAGCCTTCACCGACTATGCTTACGTGAACAATACGCAGGCCGACGTAACTGTAGATGCAATTGGTTCGAGCATTATTAACGGCATCGCGAACAACTTTTTTTGGTTAAACGGCCCAGCTGTTCCAGCCAGTCATTTTACGGCAAGCGAACGTATCGACATCAACTCAACGTTGCGTGCCGCGACCACGGAGATTAATTTTTTCGGTCTTGATCCATCCACCATCCTCGGCACCATTGGTGCCGACGTCTTTTTTGATGCAGCACCTGACGGATTGGATTCGGTAGCTAAATCCACTTTTGAGCTGGCGGCTCAAAGTCCAGGGGATGCACAGCCCCCTGTAACCGTGACAGGGCGCTTGACGATACCCGACGGGTCTGGAGGTGACATTGCGTTGGCGAACGTCCAGGTGCAGATGGGTACGCTGTTGTTTCAAAACCCTCCTCAGTGCACGTTTCAGATATGCGTCAATCTAATTACAGGAGCCGTAGCCACAACGGACGTAAACGGAGATTACTCGTTGGTGGTTCCAGGCTTCGTAGATCCTGGAACAACGTCAGTCATTATCGCTCTGGGCGATTTAACCTACAATTCAATCGGCGTTCCTGGTCAGTTTGTCAGTGGCGGGCCATTTTCGCTCACCGGTTTCTATCTTGACACCGCTACGGATATCGACGTAGCGGGTCGGTCGGCGGCTAACCTGATTCAACTGCAGGGCGTGCCAATAGAGAATTTCAATGCTACCGAGATGCAGCAGCTGCTAACGCTCGTAAGAGCCAAGGTAGCTGGATTTAGCGTTGTCACTGCTAACAAGACACTTGCTCAGGTATTCTTTGAAATATTTAATTTACTGGCAGTCGATATTGACGTGGTAACGCTGCTCAGCGATATCGCCGACCCACAACAAAACAGTGATACGACTACAGTCGTTGCAACGCCTGCGACGGTCGACGCGGACGGCGTTTCACAGTCAATCATTACCGTTGAGCCTCGTGATCAGTTGGCTCAACTGGTAGGCCCGGGTCGTATCGTAGAGCTCGCAACGACTTCTGGCTCAATTACCAGTCCAGCTATCGATAACGGTGACGGCAGTTACACCGCGTTTCTAACCGCACCCGAAAATGCAGGAAGTGCGACAGTATCGGCGACTCTCGAGGGCGTCACGTTTGACCAACAACCGGTTGTCACGTTCGTCGCCGACATAGTGGCGCCGCAAGTGCCGGCGTCTGGAGAGATTGTGTTCCTTAACGTCGGCTCTACTACTACAGTGATAGGGTTGCCAGGAGCTGTCGAAGCCTTAAGCCAGGTAATCATCACAAACGTGACTCTGGGGCTCACCGTAGTGGTTACGGCGGATGAGTTTGGTGGATTCCGTGCTGATGTGGCGGCAAGTCTGGGCCACATGCTTGTCTTCAGTAGTGAAGACACCGCTGGCAATACCAGCGCCAACACGAATAAAACCGTCGACGCAGGCCTCATGCTTCCGGCTATTAGCAACCCCGTCGATATTCCGGCTGGTGCCAGTGGTCAGTTGACGGTACTAAGTGCTGACGATTTTGATCTGCAACCACCGGCCGGATACAGCTTTTTAGCCGGTGTCGAGCTTGACCTTGGTACGCAGGTGTCCATGCAATCGCTAAGCGTCATCGCACGTAGCACGGGGCCCGTTGCCACCACCGATCAGGTTGTGCTGGCCCAACAGTTGCAGTTGAGTGACCGCACTGTGTGGCGACTGCTGGCCCCGGTGACCGCGGCGTCCGATATTCTTCTGCCACAAAATGCCAGCGCGTACGTCGGTGTGCGGGAAAGTGCCAAGCTTGCTTTCTTAAGCACGTCAATCGAAACGTCGTTCGTCCATGGGATTGTTAGTGGTAGTCGCGGCCCGATAAGTGGTGCATTAGCTACCATTACGGGAGGCCCGTTTGAAGATCTCAGTCGAATTGATGGTCGCTACTTGCTTGCAGCGCCGGTCAGCTCTAACCAGTACTCGGTAAACGTGCAAGGCTGGCTGCATCGTCCTGCGCAAAGTGTCGACGCGCTCATGTCGTATTCAGGGTCGGTGTCACAGCGCAATGTATCCGTAGATACACGAGCGGACAGCACCATCGGATTCACGCATCGTGCGGTTGTCGCAAGTACTTTTCCCAATCGGGTTTACGTCAAGCCTGCTGGTGATGAACTGTATTTGTTGAATCGATTTGTAGGCGATCTCGATGTCGTTAACGTGGAATCGTTTGACGTTGTATCACTCATCGACAATCCACAATCTTTAAGAGATCTTTCGTTTACGCCCAACGGTACAGAAGCGTTTATGGCTGCGTTTGGGCGACTGCGTGAACTTAGTCTTGAAAATGAGCAGCTGGGGCTGCAGGGCCTTAACGAAGACTTTCCCGAAGCGGTGGCTGTTACACCAGACGGCGAACTGGCGCTGGCCGCGGTGTCGATAGACAACAATGTCGGCAACACCGACGCGGACAAGGTGACCTTTTTCGATACGTTCTCCAACGTGTTCGAAACGCAAAGCGTTACGGTAGCACCCGACCCGTCAGCAATTACCATTAATCGGGCAGGCGACAGGGCTTACGTCATTAGCCAATTGCGTGGCACTTTAAGTGTCATCGACATTCCGGGGAGAGCACTCCTTGATGAGATGCCTCTAGGTACAGCACCGTCTGACCTTGTGGTGTCGCATGACGGGCAGTTCGTGTACGTGGTTGACGCGTCGACTAACGAAATGCTGGTGGTAACAGCTGCCAATGCCGAAGATGGCGTTCCCGGGAACGAAGTGTTGAGCGTTCTGGCCATCGGGGCGGCGCCTGGTTCCATAGCGTTGCACCCTGACGGAGAGACCTTGTTTGTCACCGAAGAGGACGACGACACGGTTAGTGTGATTAACCGAACTGGCCCGACTTTGACCGAAGTTTGGGCAGCTAGCGATAAACCGACAGACCTTGCTATTCACCCCGATGGCACGCGCGCTTATTACGTGGACACAGGCTTTGCAAGAACAGTAACCGAAGTTCAAATTAGAGACGCCGATCAATTCAAACCGGTCGTGCTGGATGTTGGGCCTCTTGATCGCCCACAGCAGCTTCTTCAGGACAGTCCGGTAGAAATCGTTTTTTCTGAAGTTATGGATGCGGCCAACATTAATTTGGGCACCATTAGCATTGTAGACGATACGCTTGCGCCGGTACCTGGCAGCCTCGCTCTTACACAAAACGGTCTGGCGGCCGTATTCACGCCATCGGCCGGCACGCGCTACAAGCTCAACACTACTATTAACGTAAGTGTTAATTTGGCGCCGACAGACTCGGCAGGCAATGCCCTTGAAGCGGCGTTTGCTCTAAGCGTACCCACGTTTGTCATGCAGCTGCCGGACATCGCGCTCATTAACGTTGATATTACAACGTCCGGAATTGTGGCGACTGGTCAGCCAGGCGCCGTGGAGCCGCAAAGCGAAATCATTATTACCAACTTGGCGAACGACGTAGAGTTTCAGGCCACGGCGGCAGCGGACGGGTCGTTTAGCCTCAACCTGATTGGTCTGGATACCGACGGATACGAACTGGTTACCGAAAAATTCACGGGTCGCGCATCGACCAACCCGGAAGTCTTGCCCGTAGGCTTCACCATTCAGGCGGCTAATCCCGCGTTAGTGACGTTTGAAGTCGGAAGTGATGGCCAACTACGTGTTGTTGGCGCCCCCGGTGCAGTCGACGTTAAAACCTCACGCGTTGAAATTAAAAACACACTAAATGACGCGTCAGTGTTCGCCGATGTCACGAGCGGGGACGGTAGCTTCAGCGTGTTGATGATCGTTGACGCTGGAGTCGGACTTGAAATTATCACAACCTTGTTAGGTTCGGTAACGTTAAATCCAGTAGCACTAACTGGCCACTCTTTTGCGCCACCGTCCTTAAGCTTCGTTACGCCGAATCGTTTTCCGGTGAGCGAATCGGTACTCATGACCGTGGTTGGCGACAACTTTGGGCTTTTGGCCGGAAACGTACAGCTGCTAGTCAACGGACAGCCCACCAACATCGAGTTGATCGACGTCGTTGAAAACAGCAGTCTAAGTGCTGTTCAAACCACACTTGCTGCAGGGAGTACCTCTGGCAGTGTGCGTATTAAATACGCTGGTCAATTAAGTAATTCGTTAAGTTATGAGGCATTTTCTCTTGCCAATACCGATCCAATTGGCGTGCAAGTTATCAGCGCCACTGATCCTGTTACACAAAATAAAGTCCTGGGCTTTCCCGACAACCTGTTCGCTAACCTCGGTGACGGGGGTAGCATCACGGTGGGTCTCGGTATGACAGTGCGCAATGGTTCAGGCGCAGATATTCGGATCACAGAAAATACGTCGGACGGAGAAGACTGCTACGAAGTTCTTGTGAGCGCTGCACAAATCGGACCATTTACTTCTGCCGGTGTGTATTGCGGTACAAGCAGTGTTGAACTCCCGAGCGACGAGCTTATAAGGTTCGTGCAAATTATCGACCAGGCGGGCGAGGGTGGTTCGGCAATGATTGACGCAGTGCAAGTGTTAAACATCAAAATATCGATTACCGTAAACGAGGTGGACAGTGGCGGGAATGTTCTTCGCCAGGTCTACCCACCTCTTGAGAAAACCAAGCTATCCGACCTTAGGGCGCTCACGGTCGAACCGTCGGTTACCGATGCGTTTGTGTGTACCGAAGAAGACAAAATGCTCAGCGTTACAGTGGAACCACCGATTCAGCGCCAGGGCTACTACGGTCCTCCAGGGTGTGATGAAGAAATCACCTGGTCTGTTGACAACGGCATGGGCATGTTAAGTCCGACAAGCGGCGGATCCAGCACGTTTACGGCTGAAGATGAAGCTGATATGTCTAGCATTAAAATAGACGTATCACGTACCGGAGACGGTAGCTGTGCCGACAGTGGGTCAGCGACAATTAACGTTTCCACCCTAAAAATCAAACTCGAAGATGGCACCGGAGAAATTTCAACGGACGATGAAATACACGGCATAGCCACTGACGCCCTTGACAACAACGGTACGCGAATCGAAGGAGGCTTCCTGAACGTTGAGCTTGAAGAGGGCGGTTCGGCCAGCATGATTGAGTGGGGCTATCTGGATGACAGCGACGAATTCGCCGTGCTTGATTCGAGCGGTCGCGATGGCGAGTACGACAGCACAACTGGTGCCGGCCCCATCAAGTACTCACCGCCGTTTGAGCAGGACATCAACGGAAGTTCGAATGACCTTGAACGCGAAGTTAAACTTGCGGTGAAAGTGACCGATACCGAAGGAGAGGAGACTACATGCAACATACCGCTTGCATTGGTCAAGCCGCCTGTTGTCGCTGTGCACGGTATTAACAGCAGTGGAATCTGGATTGACTCCGGCGGCGCCAGGGGCGATATGGAAGGTCGAGGATTCAAGATCTTTGCCGCCAACCACAATGGCGTTGCCAACTCAAATGGTAACGGAGACATTCGCGATGCGTTTAATTGCGTGAAATCGGGAATGGGCAACGGTTGTGCAGGTAAAGGCATCGACGAAGCTCTAAAAGAGTTTCGCGACGGCACGTCATTCGGCGATGACAAAAAAGTAGTCGTCAAGAAGGTGGATATCATTGCGCACAGTTACGGTGGGCTGTTAACTCGGTGGTACACGGAGCAGTCGGGTAGTTATGACGACGACGTACGTAAAATTATTACCAATGGCACGCCACACAGGGGATCGCCGTTAACGAACATGCTGTCGGAGACGTTCTCGAATCTGGTGTTTAGAAACGCTGCAACTCCGGTTTTCGTCTCTCTTGAATTTGCTATTCTCCAAGCGGAAGGTGCCGGAGCAATTCGTTGGCTGGAAGTTGGGGGAAATATTGGTGCCAGTACAGATGTAGTGCCAGCGCTTCAAGTTATGACCCACAACTCGCAAGTTTTGGGCCAGCTGAACTCGAGTCCGTTTCGTGACGACGTAGCGTACGCCGCTATAGTTGGAAACAATTCTACATTAGGGCCGGGTCTTGCAAACGCATTTGACACGCTCGTACCGATGTATGACAACTTTGTCTCTGTGGGAACTCCAGGAGTCGGAGCTAAATCTTACTTTCCGTGGGTAAGCAGGCTTGATGGCGGTGGTGGACAAAGTGATGCCATTGTTCCGTTGTGGAGTCAGCAGTTACCGGCTCGTCAAGCGACCTTTAATTCGAACCATATTGGTTTCCAGGCAGACGGTGGAGTACGCAGTCAGTGGTCCCAGTGGTTGCAAGACAAAACGTTGCCTTTGGGTGGAGCGCACCGCGGACCGTTCAACGCAATTACGCCACCCGACGCGGGTTCTCGCAACAACGCGCTTCGTGGTGCTCTCAACTCAGGTGGCGGAAGTACCGGTGGCGGTGTTCATCCAGGGGCGATAGTGACAGTCCGTTTTGGTGCAGGTTCACCTGGAGCCGAGGTAACTCCTGGAGTCGATCCAGTGGGTAGTGGTACACCTTATACCGCAGCCCGACTCGGTCCTCGCGGGGGAATTGTCAATGTGACCATGACTGGTATGGCGGAAGGAGGAGCTACGGTTAAGGTAATACGAGACGATTTCGGTGTCTTTATTGACGAAGACTTACATACCGGGATCGGTGTTTCGCTCAGCGGTGGCGCCGGTACGTTGAGGCGTTTTACCGCAACAGGAACCATTGGTCGAACCCTGGCTGCCAGTGTGGTTGGCCCGAACGGGTCAGTAACTAGCATGGGCGGCGGCGACGCCAGTTGGCAAATAGGCTTCAATGTCAGTGCACCGGATCTGCAGTCTCCGCCGTACGAGATGATCATCGAAGACTTTGTTTTACCGCCACCGTCAGGACCAGCAACTGTGGGTTCAGGCGGTAGCAATTACACCGTTGAAGGCGGGGCTGAAACCAGCGGTTCTGGCAGCATGAACGTGCGGGTTCGTCTGGTGGATGATGACTTGCTATTTAACGATACTTTGGTGGACCTTTCTCCGTCGCTTTCGATTCCGTCCAATTCGTTTGATGACGCCGTTATTCCGTATTCGTTTTCGTCTGGCTTTAACCTGTTTCTCAATGGCTCGGGAGATATTGCAGGTGCAGCCGGTTCCAGTGGAGACACCAGTATTGATCTCTTCCAGGAATTGGTCGATATGGGATTGCTCAATACCAATATCACTTCTTCAATTGTCACTGTGACGGCGGCCCCATAGTAGCGCTATGAAGATTTGGACTACAGCCAGAACAGTAACCGCGGGTGCCGCATTGTCTCTCGTTGTTTTGTGGGGAACGTTCGCGGCGTTTGATCGGGACTCGGTTAATACCGTGGTCTTGCCGGACTTCGACTCTGGTCAGGCCGCTATCTTGTCATTGTCTGACGGTGTTTTGCGACTTCCGCCTGCCAGTGATCTTGACAAGAACAAGGCCAAACAAGAGGTTCAGCAACTCGGCGATATTGCTTACGACTACGTTGACACGCCTAATCTATTTGTAAGCTCGGGCCGCGTATTAAAAATAGCTAGCGACAAGTTGTCATTGGCCAGTTTGGTTGATGCGGCCAGGCGCATGGATGAAGCTGAAACAATTTCTGGAAACGAGCTGAATGTAGGGAGTATTTGGTTAGTGCAGACGCGGCAGGGTGGTCATGCGCTACTGAGGGTTGTGCGTATAAATCAGCGGCAACTTGAAATTGACTGGTTGTACACCGACGACAAGCAAGCTCGCTTTGGCAAAGGCAAACTTGAAGAATTAATGAGTCGCTCGATGGACATGGTAACGGGCACTGTAGTTCTAAACGCTGCCAATAGTGATCGCGTTGGGGCTTTTCGATTTAGCGATCAAAGAGAAATAGCGTTACGTTGGCCAAGAACAGCCACGGACGATCCATTGCAGCTGCGCAACAGTCTTGACGGTGCAGACATAGCATCATTTTCTAGTTCGTCTGCCACTACGCTTATTTTAGGCGCAGAGAAATACGCTTTTTTGGGGCGCGGGTCGTTAGCGGACTACGCATCTACTGCTGCCGAAAAAACGCGTTCGCTTAGCAGGGAGCCGTATATTCGCAGTCAGTTTATGCAACCCGGAGCTGTCTTCCTTCTGGAAACGCTGAACAATCGCTATGTGCTGGTGCGAGTAGACAAAACAGAGAAACAAAGCCTGACCATAAGCTATGTGTACCAGCCCGACGGCACGGCTGTTTTCGACCTTGGAAAGCAAGAACCCGTCGTGGTTGAACGTACGGATATGCGGGAAAATAATATCGGCTTACTTCAGGCGGCTCAAACGGGTTCCGCGACCCGGGCACAGCAAATGATTGCCGCGGGCGCCGATGTGAATGCAAAGAATCGGCGCGGTTTTACCGCATTGCAAGTGGCGATCACCCGAGAAGACCAGCCAACTATTGATGCGTTGCTTGACGCTGGTGCGGACCCTGAGCTTAACAGCAATTACGGATGGAACGCGTTGCACATGGCGGCTCAATACGGCAACGCCAAAGCGGTATCTGGTTTTTTACAGCGGGGCATGAATGCCAACCAGCTAACCCCTGACGGAGAGACGGCACTGCAAATTGCTGTAGCGAGTCCTCGCGAAACGGACGAAGTGCAAAGTATTTTACAATCAAACAGCAAAACCCGGGCGTCGCTCTTCGACGCAGCTATGGCTGATGACGCGACCGCCGTTCAGTCCATGGCATCGGGTGAGAACATAAACGCAGTGGACAGTCGCGGTAGAACAGCGCTCATATTGGCCGCTGAGTACGGCGCGACTTCGGCGCTGGAAGCGCTGCTGGACAAGGGCGCAGATCCGGCAATAGTCGCTCCGTTTCGTCAGGGTGATGCGTTGTCCGTTGCGGCGAGGGCAGGGCGAACCCAGGTTATCCAGGTGCTGGCGCCTGTAGTAAGCGTAGAGCAAAAGACAGAAGCCTTGTATCACGCCATAGTCTCGCAACAAACTGAAGCTATGCTTGCGTTACTTGATGCAGGCGCCGACTTAAGTGCTCACTCGCACATGAATGCATCACTACGTGACCAGGCTTTTAGCTACGGTCGAGCGCCCATAGTCAGTGCATTGCGTGACAAAGGAGAGGTGCTCCCTCTTTGGGCTGCGGCCCGTCTTGGCGATATAGAGGCGATCGACGCGGCACTTGCTCGTACACCTGTTTTCGACAAGTCGCCGGTTGGTGGGGAGTCCGCATTGGCGCTGGCTGTGGTAGCTAGCAGTATTGACTCCGTGCGCAGGTTAATACAGTACGGCGGTGATCTGTCTGCCAAAGAGCCGGACGGCAATACTGTGTTGCATCTGGCGGCAAAAAACAAACTAACTGATATGGTGGGTTTTTTACTGGATCGTGGCGCCAAAATTGATGATGTTGCTACGAGCGGCCGTACGGCACTTGCCATTGCAGCCGTAAATGCGGATCTTGCGACCATGAAATTATTGCTGAATAAAGGCGCGAGCGTTGCCGTTATTCCGCCTGGTGTGTCTTCGCTTGCAGAAATTTCGTACAGCGAAGAGGCCCAAAAACTGTTAGTGAGCTACGGCGCTCCGCTACCGACTGAGAACCAGGAACACGATCATCATGAATAGAACTCTGCAGCGCTATGGCCTGGTGGGCGGACTAACGCTTGGGTTAATGTGCACACCGTCGACATGGGCTGATGTGTTACAAACGCGAGCGGTAAACGTGTCGTCTACGTCAATCTCAATTGCCGCCAGCAGTGACGAACCCGTAACGGGAGTTGCTCTGCGCGTCTATTCTGATGCCGCCGGAATAAATGACATTACCAGCCAGTTCTCGGTTGACGTACCAAGTACCAATGTGTTTTTTGCTCATGATATTGGTACGGCGATTGCAAGAGTCAGTGGATTGTTGCCTGTAACCGAGTACTATTTTGCGCTGGATATCACAACCGCTTCTTCAACGATCACGGTTCCACCGAGCGGTGCCGGGCTGCAGACGAGCACGACCCAAAGCATAGACAAAGCCAGTCAGCTTAATGTTGGAGACGCTGTCTCCAATGATGTCGTGCGCTTCCTTGCAACATCTCCTGGTGGTTTTGCTCCGGTCGACGGGCTTTTAACCTTCTTGGATATTCCTGGTAGTGGTCAGAATTCTATTGCCGCTTTTCCGATGTCTGGAAGTAATGATGAGGCGGCACTGGATTTGTCCAATTTATTCGACGCTGGTGGTAATAGTTACGAGGTGTTTGACAACACGCCATTGCGTATACGCCAATGGCGAGGGATTTTGTGCGCGCCATCGCAGCAGGAAATGACGGTATTTCGTCGTAGCGACACGCATTCCGAATTGCCGCGGGTAGCAGCTGCAACGCAAGCGACGGCGTGTTTCTCCAGTGACACGGTGTGTGATGGACGGATTGATGTTCTGGATTTTCAATTTGTCTTAAACGCGCTGAACGCGCAGTCCGACGAATGCCGGTATTCCCCTCAAACCGACGTTGATAGCAGCGGTTTAGTTGACTCAAACGACTACGCTGAGATCGTCAATCGCCTTGGTGATATTGAACCGTTTTAGAAAGCGTGCCGTTACAGCAAGGGGCTTTGCTGCAATGTTATTGCGAGCGCGAAGTGGGATACGTCATTGCGAGCCCGCAGGGCGCGGCAATCTCCCAACACTCGCGTGAAACAACTGATTGAATCCGCACCCCAAGAGTACTTCCATGAGGACGGAGATTGCCACACCCGCTCCCCGGGTTTGCAATGACGAACAGGTGTTTTCACACAGCTGTCAAGGACTGGTTTATGGGATAACAGTGGGTTTCACCTCATCTCTTTCCTGTTAAAAGCTCAACTTGGGCCTATATCCATTGATTTTGCCCGGGTTGGCCGGTAAAGTGCCGCTTCCACAAGGATTTGGAATTGCTAATTCCTGTTAGGAGTGGCAAGTAAGTTATTGTTTACCAAGGAAACGAGGGTGGTAGCGTGCGTAAGATTATTGCGGCTGGCAACTGGAAAATGAACGGTTCACGGACTATGACGGCAACCTTGATCAATACGATCAAAGGCGGGCTGGCTAAAGACTGCAATTGTGAAGTTCTTATCTGTCCTTCGTTTGGCTATTTATCGTTGGCCTGTGGCTTGTTGGCCGGGTCGCCGATTAAGCTTGGTGCCCAAAATATTAGTACGGAGGCTTCTGGTGCCCATACCGGTGAGATTTCCGGCGATATGTTGGTCGATCTGGGTTGCACCCATGTATTAGTGGGGCACTCGGAACGCCGGGCACTGTACGGCGAAACCAGCGAGATTGTCGCTGTGAAGTTTGAAGAGGCTCAGCTAGTCGGGCTTACGCCCGTGTTGTGTCTAGGGGAAACTCTTGAGCAGCGTGAAGCGGGCGAGACCGAAAAAGTGGTTGAGCAACAACTGCAGACAGTCATTGGCCGGGTAGGCATCGACGCGTTTGAGCGATCAGTATTGGCGTACGAGCCAGTTTGGGCGATAGGCACCGGCCAGACAGCTACACCGGACCAGGCTCAGAAAGTACATGCCTTTTTGCGTCGCACTATCGCGGCACAAAATGGTAGCATAGCCGACTCGCTGCGGATCCTCTACGGAGGCAGCGTAAACGGTAGTAATGCGGCAGAGCTATTTGCCATGCTCGACGTCGACGGAGGACTTGTTGGCGGCGCGTCACTTAAGGGTGACCAGTTTTTAGATATATGTGCAGCGGCGTAAGACCGCAGTCGATAGGAATGTAATGCAACAAATTATACTGATAGTCCATCTTGTTCTTGCCGGTTTTCTGGTGCTATTGATTTTGCTCCAGCAAGGTAAGGGTGCTGATGCAGGCGCAGCTTTTGGTGCCGGCGCTTCTGGTACGGTGTTCGGTTCACGCGGAACGGGCAACTTCCTGTCACGCACTACCGCCATACTTGCGTTGCTGTTTTTCTGTTCGAGTTCGTACCTTGCGTATTTTGCAGCGCGAGGTGTGACGAATAAGAGTATCGTAGAAACGTTTTCTGAAGAGCAGGCCGAAATACCTTCTTTGAGTCCCTCAGTTGACGCACCTGTTGCACCAGTGAATAAAGAGGTCCCTGCTCTACCGGATCAGGTAAACCCTGAGCCAACCGACGAAGGTGGCAACTAGCTTGCAATCGTTGCCTGGCTAGATCGCTTGGCAGAATAGAAAAATATAGCCGATGTGGTGGAATTGGTAGACACGCTATCTTGAGGGGGTAGTGGCTCATGGCTGTGCCGGTTCGAGTCCGGCCATCGGCACCATTTTTTTGAATAATAATTATCTGCCATGTGGTGCCTTACGTATGGCAGCCTGTTAAACTAATTCGGACCGGGCGGGTCACATCACGGGCCGCAGGTCGAACATGCTAAAACCCATCACTCACTATTGAATGATTGCGAAGTGACATGCTGACCGAATACGCGCCTATTCTAATATTTCTTGCCGTTGCGACCATTGTAGGACTTGTCCTCTTGTCGCTCGGTTTTCTGCTTGGCCCAAATCGCCCTGACGACGAAAAACTGTCGCCCTACGAGTGCGGCTTTGAACCCTTCGAAGATGCGCGTATGCGCTTCGACGTTCGGTACTACCTGGTGGCCATTCTATTCATTATTTTCGATCTCGAGATTGCGTTTCTGTTTCCATGGGCGGTCTCTCTTGACAAGATCGGCACGTTTGGACTTCTCAGCATGGCCCTGTTTCTGATTATTCTGGTGGTCGGCTTTATTTACGAATGGAAAAAAGGTGCCCTCGAATGGGACTAGAACCTGAACAAAACTACGGCGCATCCGATGTGCCGGC
>QIGP01000301.1 GCA_003228965.1 Gammaproteobacteria bacterium | reverse complement strand
GGTGCAATAAAATACAGTGCGCGATGTCGATGACCTGTTCGGGCTCACCGATCTCACTTTCCAATATCGCTTGGCCATGGGGCAATATTTTTTCAAGCTCAGTCAACGCGGCGGTGTCAGTTTCGTCGCTGGAGCGTGAGAGCTCCTCCATCACGGCCTTGATGGCTTGCGTCTTGATCTTTTCAGTATCTGAACAGCTCTGCATACATACGAAACCTCTCAGCAGTCGGTGCATCTGGGGATCATAATCTTCATCAAGTTCCACAAGCGAAAGCCTTTCCAGATCAGAGATGCCACTGTCCACCGAGTTCGTGAGCACAGAGTCCGAAGCGTTGCCCAAAGCACGCTTCAACATTCTCCGTGGTGCCGGTGACGGTGCCAACATCGCCATTAGCGCGAGCAAATGCTGTTCTCTTGCTGAGGCTAGGTCCCAACTTAACTGAATCGTTGCACCGACGGCTTTCTCATGCGCTGTTGGCAGTTCGTTCTTATAGTGCTCGGTAAACTCATTGAGCGCGGCTAACTCGCCTAGTTCAGCGATTTGTGCCAACAGCGTATCAATGTCAAGTGTTTGTCTTCGGTTGAGAAAATTGCAGGAAAGTTCTAGTGCTAGTGGCAAGCCACCCAGTGCCTCAATCAGCGGCTTTGCTTCAGAACCAAAAATACGCTCACCACTATTGAGCAGCTCCAGTCCCTCCTCGTTGTCCATGTATGCCAGTGAAACCCTAGGATAAGCCAGATCTCGACGGCGTGTAGTTACCAGCGCTTTTAGGTTCGCGCCTACTGGTAACCAAGGTTCTAACGCCTCGGTTTCTGAGAAGTTATCAAAAACAATGAGTATGGGAGCTTGCGTTTTTCCAAGGCTCTGCCAGAGAGCTTCACACTGATGTTCAACTGGTAACGTGCCGTCAATGGCAATACGACCACTTACAGAAATTTGTTGAATAACCGTTGATAAACCCAGATTGGCATCGGTCCAGAACACTCCACCGGGGTAGTAGTTGCTGAATCGGTGGACGTACTCGGTCGCCAGTTGCGTCTTACCCAACCCTCCGGTCCCCATCACGACCCCGATACCATCAACGACGGCGGTATCGTCTTCGTTTAGCAGATCATGAAGGTCCCATAGTGGTTCGATACGACCGGCAAAACGGCTACCCAAAGAACGGTAAGGCATCCGATGCAGCGTCGGTAGGGTAACGACAGGCGGGAGTATGCTCCTGTCAGTGGCTAACGCGTCCAAACGGCGTCCACCAAAGAGAGGCGCTGCAGAAGCCGGCTGTTGAGCTTTCTGTATTAACCCTAAAGGCGGCGGGGCTTCGGTTGTCTCTGTTAAACTTTGCAGCAGTAATTTATAGTTCTGGTGGAGACGAGTATCATCGCCAGCCGGCCTAAGGTCTGTATACGGTAATCCCTGTAAATAAGATGGTAAAGAGTCCTTCAATTCGCCTCGTGCCAGAACAACCATAGCTTTGCTTCGAGCATCTTGCGAGAACATATGACTACTCAGCAACATGCTTTCCCACCCCGATCCGGTAGAAGAGCCGCCGTCTTCCATCGCATGCACTTTCTCCTGGTATTTCGGAGAGCAGAGGACTAGCACCTTGTCTGCTAGTCGTACCTCGCTGTTCATAAACTCTGGAATAGTTTGACCTTTTAGCATATGCCAACGGTCGAGGCGCGCATCAACGCCATCCGCACGAAGCTGTGATCCCAATTGGGCTACCCACTCACGATACTCGTCGTCCTCCCAGGCGTAGGAAATGAACGCGCGTACGGGTGCGTTTTTTGCCTCAGGGATTATCATTGTTCAACATTCGTACCTAGTGGGCTCTTATTGCATTTGTTGGGTAATGTTTGCCAGCACAGTTATAGATTTACTTTACCCTATATTGGAGCAACTCAATAGCCGGGAAGTTGACGTTCAAGCAAAGGTTTTGTCAACTTAACGTTTCTGCACCAAAGAATATTTAGCCTGTAAGCTTAAGCTACTGCTGTTGCCCAAAGTCTGAACGCACCTTCCCTAAGGTTTCTGTAATGCCCTGCACGCACCAAGTGCCTTCCCAGGTTAAACACATTGTGCACGACCGCGTGCACGCCTAAAAATTGTTGCGCGTGTCGAAACGATTTAAATTGTCGCATCACACGCTCCCTCACTCGGGTGGGTTCGTGCGATTGCTCGACTCGGTTGTTGGCGTACTTCGACGTGTCGTAAATAACATCCGGTATCAACTCTCGATGCGCTACGACATAGCTCCCAAGTTTGTCAGTGACGATCTTTCGTGGCTCTTGACCATGCGATCTCAGCAGTCGCCTAAAGAATCGTTTTGCTGCCACGCTGTCGCGTCGCCTTTGTAAAAACACATCCACCACCTCACCATTCTGATCAACCGTTCGCCACAAATAATGCTGTTGTCCTCGAATTTTTACAAACACTTCGTCCAGATAAAAAGTATCACCATAACCTTGGTGTTTACGTCTTAACCGCCTGGCGTATGTGGCGCCAAACTTGATACACCAGCGGCGGATGGTTTCATAGCTGACGGTGACGTTACGTTGCGCCAACAGATCTTCGACATCGCGATGGCTGAGATTAAATCTAAAGTACAGCCACACGGCGTAGCTGATTATTTCGGGTGGAAAACGATGCCGTTTGTAAGTGTTCATACCAGTAGTATAAAATATCTAAAGTTAAGTTGCCGGAACGATCCGGTGGAATCTAACAGCCGAAATTCCTTTTTCATTGAACCTGCTTCAGAACCCAATATGGAGCATCCACCGCGTAACCAACGTTTCAAACCCTCTGTTTTCGTATTGGAACTAGTTGGCCAACCGGATTTACCAGCTGGAACGTGCTCACTACTTCCTCTATCAGTTACCTTCTTGGTATTATCCGAGGCTGTCCCTCCTGTAAATACAATCGTGTTGAATTTCTTGACTATTTTAGGTCATAGATAGAGGATGGCAGGCATGTCATTTTTTCTCCACATAGCCGCTTTTGTTCATTCTTGATTCAAGTCACGGCGTCAATTGATAATAGAGAATTTGGCGCTACGCCAGCAGTTCACAATGTGACCGAGCACCCTGCTACACAGTGGACTGCTCAACAATTGGTAGAGGCGTTTCCTTTCGATTCCGCTGCGCGCTACTTGTTGCGCGATCGGGATGCAATTTATGGTGAGAAGGTCCGGCGACGGATTAAGCGTCTGGGTAAGGTAAAGCTAAGTGTCCATTGAGCCCCTACGGCACTGCAACCACCTGGTAAATCTCACCGGCACCGTAATCAAGTAAGAACAGTTTCCCGTCAGTATCGACGGCAAATGCAGAAACATTAAATCCGGCATTGCCAATCGTCTGCGGCACTACCGTAGGTTGAGCATCGGCTGCTACCGCAAACAAAGTGCCAGACACGAAATCGGCGAACACATACCAACCAGCAAGACCGGCAATGTCGGTACCGCGATAGACGTAGCCACCCGTTATGGACTGGCCAAGTGAGTGATCGTATTGGGTAACGGGCTCTTCAAACCCAAGGGCACACCCAACTGACGGATCGAAACAGTTCGCGCCTTCGCGGTCGTTCCAGCCGTAATTACCGCCTAGAGTGACCCGGTCAATTTCTTCCCACGCCCCCTGACCCACATCGCCCAACCATAAAGCGGCCGTAGAAGCATCGAAACTCATGCGCCAGGGATTGCGGAAACCCCACGCGAAAATTTCGGCGCAGGACGACGACGCTGCACCCTGCCGGCACGATGCTCCTGATGCGAACGGATTGTCGGATGGAATTGTGTACGGCGCCGGACCATCGGCGTCTATGCGTATCACGGTGCCAAACAAATTGCTTGTGTCCTGGCCGTTTTCGTCCGGATCGCCTCCGCCGCCGCCGTCGCCAAAACTTGCGTACAACAAGCCGGTAGGCCCAAACGCAATATCGCCACCGTTGTGATTGCTTTGCGGCTGATCAAATCTGAGCAGCACTTCTTCAGAAGCAGGGTCGAGTGCCAACCCGCTAGCATCGAGACGAAACCGTGCTATTACGGAGCTCAACGTTGGGCCCGTGGCGTTGTACGAGACATATACTTCGGGCGTTGCCGGAAATTGCGGGTGAAACGCCATTCCAAGCAAACCGGATTCCGATCGGTCGGCGTTAACCTGGGCTGAAATGTCCAGAAAAACACTCGTGGTCGCAGTGGCATCACTGTTATCAAAGACCTGAACGGTGCCGCGCTTCTCCACGACAAACCAGCGACTTGCGTCGCTCGGTGCCTGCTTGAGTGCTACCGGCAGGCTGAAACTGAGCGCGGGAAAAACTTTGTTTACCGCAATGTCAGGTGCCGCAGTTACCGGTGGAGTTGTAGGCGGCGGTGTTGGTGCAGGCGTTATGGATTCGCCCCCACTACCTCCGCCGCACGCCGTAAGCGCAAGGGCTAAAAACAAGCTGGCGCCAAATCGACTTTGAGCGACCAAGTGCACACGCAGATTCCGAGACTGATTCATACCCTTCCCCTGCCAAAACTCTATTAAAGCGTTGTAGCCACGAAATGCAAAGTGGCTTGATCGCCGCAGGGTAAAATGATCTGGTTAATTCTCAGGAATGATATGACCGCATTATTGGAAGCTACCGATACTGTAAACCACTTCGTCATCGGCAAGACCAGCCGATTGGTCAACATCCAAGGACACAGGAAAGCCTAATTGATCGTCATAAGCGACGTCCATTTTTTCGTATGGATCATCCAGCCCTGTTTGAATAAAACCGAAAAACTCATCGACAGTGCGCTCAAGCACCAGTCGCTCCGTACTCAGCAAGACGCCGCTTGGTGAAAAGAAGGCGCTGGCGACAACTCCGTCCCGAACGTTAACGACAATAGACGTAGCGAGTCTATTTTTTGTTGTTTTTACGCCACGTCCATGGCTCAATTCGCTCGGACTCAGGCAGCGACCACAATCCCACACGGCTTTTCCGGGCTCTTTCTTCGGCCGAGATAAACCACGGAGCATCACTGTATTTGCGGTACACCCAAGCAGCTCCCTGCTCAACCAGCTGTAGATTCACGGATACTCCCTGGTTTTTAAGAAACACTTCTGCGACTACTCTTTGATATCGATCCCGATCTTTAACGACCAAATAGACCTTCGAGTTTCCGAGCAACTTCACAGCCGCGAGTCTCGACTCTTTGGCGTATGGCTGATCTTTTTCCGGCGAGTCGATACCAAAAAGACGCACCTCAATCTTGCGGCCCGCATAAAACGCCGTGAAACTGTCGCCGTCCTTAACGTAGTCTACGACAACGTTCTCAAGTCGAGTGCCCTTGACAACAGGAGCTTCAGACTGGCGTTCAGCACCAGACTCGCAAGCACCAACACACAGCAGCGCGATAACAGCAAAGCAGTGTCGGTTTAAAACCAACAAGCCGGGCGCCTCTTAAGAACCAGATGGAAACGAAAACTGGGCGCTTTCTCTTACACCGCCTGACGGCCAGCGCTGAGTGATTGTTTTTCTACGCGTGTAAAAGCGAACAGCGTCGGGGCCGTAGGCGTAAAGGTCGCCAAACAGTGAACGCTTCCAACCACCAAAACTGTGATAGGCCACAGGCACCGGCAGAGGAACGTTAATGCCCACCATGCCCGCCTGCACATTATCGGAAAAGTAACGTGCCGCCTCGCCGTCCCTGGTGAAAATACAAGCGCCGTTGCCGTATTCGTGTTCGTTAATAAGCTGAAGCGCCTGATCTTCAGATTCGGCTCGAACCACACACAACACAGGACCGAATATTTCTTCTTGATAAATTTTCATATTATTCGTCACTCGATCAAACAGGCACCCGCCGAGAAAGAAGCCACTCTCGCAACCCTCTACTACCAAGGCTCTGCCATCAACAACAAGCTCTGCGCCTTCCTCGACGCCATAATCTACGTATCCCTTAACCTTGTCCCGATGCACTTGCGTAATTAACGGACCCATATCGTTACCTGAGTCGCTGCCAGGACCCACCTTTAGCAAATGTAGCCTCGCTTTCAATCCACTAACCACCGCGTCAGCAGTTTCATCGCCCACACAAACGGCCACAGAAATCGCCATACAGCGTTCGCCGCACGAGCCGTAAGCAGCACCCATTAACGCACTGACAACATTATCAAGATCGGCATCAGGCATGACGACAGCATGATTCTTCGCACCACCAAGAGCCTGAACGCGCTTTCCGTTTGCTGTCCCGGTTGTATAAATATGTTCTGCAATCGGCGTGGAACCGACAAAACTTAACGCCTGAATTCGCTTGTCGCGTAACAGCTCGTCAACCGCTTCTTTGTCACCATTAACCACATTGAAAACACCGTCAGGTAGTCCTGCTTGCTTAAACAACCGGGCAATTAAAAGCGGCGCCGTTGGATCTTTTTCGGACGGCTTCAGCACAAATGTATTGCCACACGCAATGGCCATGGGATACATCCACATCGGTACCATGGCCGGGAAATTAAACGGCGTAATACCAGCGACTACACCCAACGGCTGAAACTCGGACCAACTGTCAATGCCAGGCCCGGCATTTCGTGAGTGCTCGCCCTTTAACAGCTCGGCAATTCCACAGGCGTAATCCACTACCTCAACGCCTCTTTGAAACTCGCCTTTAGCATCGTCAACGACTTTCCCGTGCTCACTGGTAATCGCTGCTGCAATCTCGTCCTGGTGCTCTTCAAGTAGCTGCTTGAACCGAAACATGACGCCGGCTCGTTTTGCCGGAGGCGTGTTTCGCCAGGCAGGAAAGGCGGCCTGCGCCGCATCAATTGCCCTGGAAACGGTTGCGGTAGAGGCCATCGCCACTCGCCTGGAAACCGCTCCCGTGGCGGGGTCGAACACGGGTTGCGTCCGATGGTCGTCAGCCACATCAACACCATTAATAAAATGTCCGACTATCGCGGATGAATTTAACTGATCGCTATTACTCACGTTTGCTCACTTTTTTGTATCGAATGACTGGCGTAGTTTAGTTTAGCCCTTCCCCGGACTAGCCGTGTTCTTTTTTGTCGTAGATAATATTCATTGCCGCGGCAATATCGGCCGGCCCAAAAAAGATCCCGTCAACACCGCCAACGGCAGCTATCGCTTCAGCACGTTCAAGCGCATCTATCGTTTCAATTTGCATGATGACCGTGGTCTCTTCTTCAACGGACTGGATCATTGGAAACAACAATCCGGGCGTACCTAAATCGAGCAGGCGCTTAATCAAGACCGGGTCGTTCCATTGGGGGCGGGCAATAACGTTAGTATCGCTTGCGTTACCAAATTTATTTCAAGTTTCATATCACTGCCTTTTCAACAAACGGTTCTTGTTTTTCAATCCGTTCATAATTGAACGGTGACAAATCGAGCGTACGGTATTCTCCGTACGCAATGAGCTCCGCAGTTCCACGACCCATCGCCGGCGACTGCTGCAATCCGTGACCGGAGAAACCGTTTACAAAAATAAAGTTCTCGATTTGTGTATGCGGACCTAAAATTGCGTTGTGGTCGAACGCATTGTAGGAATAGTGTCCTACCCACGAATTAAGCAGTTTGATTGCTTCGAACTGCGGAATTCGCGTGGCAATTATTGGCCATACTTTCTCCTCCCACAAGCTGTGGTCCTCCACAAAATCGTCGTAGTCTACAGCGACGTCCACGTCCGGGGCGCAGCCTGCGAGATAGTGCTGGCCATCCGTGCGAACATGGATTCCCAACGGGTCGATGGTTAAAGGAAGGTCCCGGTCTAAAGGCTGCTCCGCTGCGAATATATACGTGTAGCGTTTCCGCGGTTCAACAGGAAGCTCGATACCCGCCATGCGGGCAGTGTTTGCTGCCCGCGGACCCGAGGCGTTGACCACGGTGCCGCAGTTAATAACTTCACCCGACTTTAGTGTGAGACTCTCAATCCGGGTGCTTTGTGAATTTCGGCTCATTGCGACTACTTCGTTAGCCACGTATTCCGCGCCCTGTTGACTTGCCGATCGGCGCCAGCCGTCGAACACAGCCACGCAGTCCCAATAACCTTCGTCCACCAGATTATGACTGCCAAGAATAATGTCATCGACATGGTAAAACGGATAGTCGCGCTTTATCTCATCGGGACTCATAAGTTTAGTGCCCGCCCCGCACCGCACCTGCAACTCATGCGATGTGCGTAGCACGTTGGCAAAGACTTCGCTGTCGGCCAGATACATGTAGCCGTAGCTCTGGATGGACAATTCGGGTGCCAGAGGGTCGTTGCGCATGTAGCGCCGGAAATTCTTCACAAAATCAGCAGCAAATTGAGATATGCGCACATTAATCTCATTGGAAAATTGCTGTCGCATGCAGCTGTTGGTATGGGCCGTGGACGACTTCGCGTAGCTGGGATCTTTCTCTACGACAAGAATCGATCCGTCAAAATCAGGGTTGTCGGCCAAAAACCAGGCGACGGACGCACCAAACATCGCGCCCCCCACAATAACAACTTCGTACGATTGACGACTGGGCGTTGTAGGCCACTTAGCGCTCATAGTGAGTACCTTCGATAAACGTACCGCCGATATCAACACCCAAACGAGATGCCGCTTTATTCATCTGTATTGATCCACACGTAAAGACCCAAACGCCGGAATATCACTCCAGCGATCCAATTGAGAACGGTAAATGATCTCAATATAGGCCGTCGTTATATAAATACCAATCATTACTCAACCCAGACTCAGTAAAAGAAGAAGTGCTGTATAAAACGGCTGAAGCGGATATGCAATAATGTTTATTGTGGCCATTTCCAATATAGTGACCCGTAAAACCTATAACATGCGTCCGCAAAGCAATAAAACACAGGGGATTTAAGACTATGCTGACACCAATAGAAACTCAAACACCACAATGGTCATCACGGTGGGCTTTTATACTCGCCGCCATCGGTAGCTCTGTCGGCCTCGGCAATCTCTGGCGCTTTTCGGCCGAAGCTGGCGCAAATGGCGGCGGCGCATTCATTATCATCTATCTACTTTGCGTCGTGTTCATTGGCATACCCGCGATGATGAGTGAGTTTCTAGTTGGTCGTGCCGGTCAAGCAGGAAGCTCACTTAACAGTGCCCGCGACCTTGCAACACGCAGTGGCGTATCGAAATGGTGGGCTTCAGGCGTCTGGGTTGGACTGGCAAGCGGATTCTTGATTGTAAGCTTCTACTGCGTAGTTGCCGCCTGGGTGATGTCCTACATACCCAAATTCGTCATGGGTGCCTTCAACGGACAGACACCGGTTGAAATTGCCGCTCAGTTTGGTGAAACGATTAGCAACCCGGTCGAAGTCGGAGCCTGGTTTTTGCTTTTCTGCGGCCTGGTTATCTGGCTCGTATCGCGTGGCGTTAACCGCGGCCTGGAGTTGACCTCCAAAATACTCATGCCTGCCTTCTTTGTCCTGCTAATGGGTCTTAGCATTTTCAGTCTGGTGAGCGCATCAAAATCTGGCGGCACGGCCGAAGCACTAAACTTCTTGTTTAGCCCGGACTTCAGCAAACTCTCTGGCGAAGTTGCCGTGCGCGCGCTGGGACAAGCCTTTTTCTCAATCGGACTTGGCATGGCCATCATGGTGACGTATGGCAGCTACCTTCCACGATCGATCAGCATTCCTCGCTCCGCGATTATCGTAGCGCTTAGCGATACGTTTGTTGCTTTGGCAGCCGGCCTTGCGATTTTCCCGATCGTGTTCCAATACAATCTCGACTTCCAGGCAGGCGCTGGGCTGTTCTTCCAAACCTTACCCACGGCACTGGTCTCAACGCCTGGTGGTAACGTCATCGGCGCCGCCTTTTTCTGCATGGCCTTTTTCGCGGCGTTAACAACAGCCGTTTCCCTGCTCGAACCCACCACCGCTCATATCAGCGAACAATTCAAAATACCCAAAACCAAAGCGGCGTTAATTTGTGGTGCGGGAATGATCCTGCTGGGTGCGGGCAGCGTTTTCAGCCTGGAGTTTTTGGACTTTATCGACACAGGATTAACGGCACCCATTATGCTGCCGCTGTCGGCGCTGATCATTGTGCTTTTCATCGGCTGGCGTCTTGATCAGTCAATACTCGATGATCAGCTCGATGAGAAAGACAAAGCGCTGGGCGGCTTCCTGCTGGTGCTAGTTAAATATCTGGCGCCCATTATGATTGCCATCATCATGATCTACGGTATTTTGGATAAGTACTTGTTTAACAGCTAGCGACCAAATCGGCTGAAGGGCACCTCAAAAGCCTGTTAGATGAGTCTGGTGTATGCCGGGGGAATAAACAGTGTGTTTATCATTACCCCGGCTTCGCGCGCCGGATGCGCGCTTATTCAGGCGGGGTGTTTAGAGGCGGTCGAATTCTTCTTTCAGATCGTAGTTACGATCGGTGATTATTTTTTCAAGTACCGCGACGCGCTCTTCCAACTTCTCCAAACGTTCCAAAGAAACGCTGTTTTTGCTGCCTAAACCCAGGCCTAGCGAATCGTCATCGTCGCCTAGACCGAACATCATATCGGCTCCGCTGCCTTTGCGATCCATATATTTGGTCACAATAGACGCTATTGCAGCGATCAGCACAATCAAGACAACCATTTCAAATACGTGCATTACAACTCCTTAAGTCTGCCAGGGTTATTCGAAAATTAGATAGCAGCGCAGGTTAACTGTCGCGCAGTTCATCAAATTCACGGTCGAGTTCGAAACGCTTCGACGTTACGTAACGCTCCATTTTCTGCAAGCGGCTGTCAATGTTTTTAAAACGATAGCTTAC
This sequence comes from Gammaproteobacteria bacterium, assembly GCA_003228965.1. Classification (GTDB taxonomy): domain Bacteria; phylum Pseudomonadota; class Gammaproteobacteria; order Steroidobacterales; family SZUA-146; genus SZUA-146. Next base: position 5,660 of record QIGP01000301.1, on the reverse strand, counting down.
TTTCGAAAAAGTCTCCTCCGGCGATTTACGAATTGAGCGAACAAAGTTCTCCTCTACGGGATCGGAGTACGCATTGTCAGGCATGGGTTGTAGCATCAAAGCTGCAGCGGCGTAGGCTAATAAGCCCAGTGGCATCGTCATCAAAATGGCGAAAAGCCCTAAAAACCGTGTAGCACATATCGAGAAATTCATGTAGTCGGCGATACCGGAGAACACTCCCGCGATACGGCGGTTGCGAGTGTTTCGGTATAATCGACGCGGACGAAATTCATCGTGGTCATACATTCAATTATCCTCGGCTCGATGGGTAACGTGAGTAACCGTATTCGCGGCTGTCACGACGACTTGAAGCGCTCCAGAAACGTCGTTCACGACGACTGTCCTGATGCAGCGGGCGGTCCCGTAGCAAAAACCCGGCTACGAAATAGACCAGCAGCGTGGCGCCTGTAAAAATAAGCAGTGAGACGAACGCGACTATACGGACACCGGTGCGGCTAAGGTCCAGGCGATGCGCAAGTCCTGCACAAACTCCCATGACAACTCCGTTTTCACTATCTCGATACAACATGTATGCTCTCCAGGCTTTTAAGTGTGCTTACGCCAGTCGGCGGAAGTCTTGTCTAAAATGGTTTCAAGTGTGTTAACGCGACTTTCCATCCGTTGCGCATTTTCCCAAAGGTCTTCCAACATTCGTTCATCTTCAGATGACAGCCCTTTGGTTGTTTTCCACTTAGTGATGTAATGAAACAAAATCAGAATCGGGAGGATAACGGAGACAAAAATGACCCCCATAACTCCTGCGTATTCTCCGAACATGTGCTTCTCCAGTGAGCGAAGGGCAATCAGCGGCGGCGTTTACGAGCCGCTACTAATCTTGGCTTTGAGCGCAGCAAGTTCAGCATCTACACTCTCGGAATTCTCAAGAGTTGAAAATTCACGTTGCAGGTCTTTCTTGAGGCCCATGTCGTAGGCTTCGATACGACCTTCCATACCTTCCATTTTACGCTCAAACTGTTCGAAACGAACTAACGCGTCATCAATTTTGTTGTCGTGGATCTGGCGTCGAACATTCAATCGTGAAGACGTGGTGTTGTGACGCATCAAAAGAGCTTTTTGACGATTTTTAGCATCGGCCAGTTTTTCTTCCAGGCGAGCAATGTCGTCGTTCAGCTGGGACAAACCTTCTTCAATATGGTCGTAATCGCTTTTCAACGTCCCTACTGAAGCATTTACCCGGTTCTTTTCAGCAAGTGCAGCTTTGGCAAGATCGTCGCGACCTTTGCTAATAGCCAGCTCTGCTTTGTTGTGCCAGTCCGCTTCTGCGGCTTCCAGTGAGCTCAGTTTGCGGTTCAGCTGCTTCTTGTCGGCAATCGAGCGAGCGGCCGCAGAGCGAACTTCGACGAGCGTATCTTCCATTTCCTGAATCATCAGGCGGACCAGTTTTTCTGGATCCTCAGCTTTATCCAGGATGGAATTGATATTGGAATTAACGATGTCGGTGAATCTGGTAAAAATACCCATAGTGAATCCTCGTAGTTGGGTGTTTTGCGTTGGCTTTCACTAAGTATAAAGCAGTTTTCGTGCCAAATTGGACACACTATTTTTAAGTTATTGTTATTGTTGTCTTTATTTCGAAAACTGTTCGAATATCAGTCAATAATACTGTTAAAATCCGTGATAAATAATTAGCTGAAATAACCATTATTTATACTTTATCACTAATTTTTAGTATAATTCACACATGGCGATCAATAAACCTGACCAAAACATCGTAGGAGAGGCCCCGGAATTCCTCCGGGCCCTTGAACACGTCTCCCGGGCAGCTCAATTATCCAAACCCGTTCTTATATTAGGGGAGCGAGGCACAGGTAAAGAACTGTTTGCCAGCCGCGTTCATTTCCTGTCACCCCGCTGGGAACAACCGCTGGTCAAGGTGAACTGCGCCGCCTTGACCGAGAGCATTCTCGAATCTGAACTGTTTGGTCACGAAGCGGGTGCGTTCACCGGCGCTTCAAAACGTCACATTGGACGCTTCGAACGAGCCGACGGAGGGACTCTGCTCCTTGATGAACTCGGCACTATTCCAAGGCGCATGCAGGAAAAAATATTACGAGTCATTGAATACGGCGAATATGAGCGCGTAGGCGGAACCGAAACGTTGAGCGTCGATGTGCGTATTGTCGGAGCGACCAATGCCGACCTGCCGAAACTTGCCGCCAATGACGAGTTTCGCAGTGACCTGCTCGATCGACTGGCCTTTGACGTAGTCTGGGTCCCACCGCTGCGCAGACGGCGTGAGGACATAGGCACACTCGCCACCTATTTCGCCGTTGGCATGACAAGCGAACTTGGACGCGCGTATTTCCCTGGGTTCACACCCGAAGCCGAAAATGAGCTGATGACTTACTACTGGCCCGGCAACGTGCGTGAGCTAAAGAACGCCGTGGAGCGTTCAGTGTACAGAGCGCCCGACGATGGTGAGGAGGTCGATGACATTATCTTGAATCCGTTTGAACAAGAGGGCTTAGATGGTGACGAACAAACTGGTGAGCAGCACGGCACGATAAACTCAAGGTTCGACGGCTCTGAAGCCGAGGCAACAGGTCGAAACGACGAACCTGAACAAGCCGCTGCTTCTGGACAAGGGACAGCCGCCGCCACCTTTCCACTGAACATCAAGAGTCGCATGAACCAGTTGGAACGCAGTTTGATCGAGCAGGCTCTTGAGCACCACCGCTACCATCAAGGACATACAGCCGAGGCCCTTGGACTTAGCTACCACCAGCTCAGGGCGTCGTTGAAACGTCACGAGATTAACGTTAAAGGACTGTCCGGCTCTTAAGGAAGCAACTTTGCGAAAATCAGTGTGGCATAAAAACACGGGCAGCAATCAAATTTGACGACCTGGCGCCGTATCCAGGTATGCAATCAATCTACAATCCGTTTCCAATGCAGAAACGTACCGCATTTTGGTCAACTACACGGGTGTAAACTTGGGCCCAGACATTGCGGTGCTCTCCAAAATGCTGTGGAGCTCAAAGCGGCAACCGTACATTGGCCAGGTCACACTGGGACTTCCGTAAACGTGACCGAGCGCCCCGGGGGCACGTACGCGATGATGCCGACACAGCAGTATAGCGACAACTGATCGATACGCCGAGAGTGATTGGCGAGAAAGACACTATTTGCCGTGTTGCTCAAAGCCGCTACCTCCCGACGAAACAAACAACGCCGGATGGCTTGGCGGTGATGCTCACAACGTAAGGTCGGCGATGATCGAGAGGTTACCGGTAGTCGATCATTGGAATTCGAATCCCGAATTACAGCGCCTATACTTTGAAGATTAATAAACGGGCGTTAGCTTTCCTTTGCTATCCCGGTCGTAGGGTGCCCAACCCAGGCCCACAAAATGCACCAGAATTTCAGTAGATTTTGGTTTGATCACAATCTCTACCAACTCCACGTCTTTCGTGGCAAACGTACCTTCGAGCTCAGCTACCGCTTCTTTTATTTCAGTAGTAAGTGCTATGCGTTTTTCAGCCAGCACTTCCAGAGTTTCCTCTGCACGATCCACATCACCGCTTTCTTTGTTCGACGAGCCCAATCGACCGATGGCCGTGCGTATACGCGAGGCCGACGTGTAGCTTACTTTTTTTCTGCCAAGCAAAGTTCCAAGCACGGCAGCACCAAAACTCAGTACCGAATCGAGTTTCTTTTTCTTCGCCTGTTCTTTTTCTACTTCCAGTTTTTGCTGCGCTTTACGCAAACGTTCTTCGGCACTGGCTACTTTCGTCGCGTACTTGGCACGAAGCTTACCTACAGCCAGGTCGCGCTGCTCGTTGGCGAGCATTTGTAAGCGCACACGAAATTCGCCTTCCGTCTCTCCAAACTTCGAAACTGCTTTCAGTCGCTTGTACTGATACAGCGTAATTGCATTGTCATTGCGCAACCAGCGTTTATAGAGCTTTCCCCAGGTGGTAAAGTTTTTGACCTTGGCAATTGCCCCTTCAACTTCAGCAAACTCGGCCTCGTCGTCCTCTGGCTCACCCAACAAATCGTCAAGCGGAAGATCAAGAGGCCTGGCCTCTTCCCACTCAAGAGGCACGGGCGCATCTTCAACTTCACCCAACATCAGAAAGTTCTTCTGCGCGTCGATGTGATAGCGTGCGCTGGTATAAACGACCTCAGCTGCGCCGAGCACAGTTGGCTGATACACGAGCGTGCCACGATGTGGTTTACTTTGCGGCAGGTAATACTGCGTGATTTTTGGATCGAGCGCAGGCGGCATCGATGCGGTCACCGCTTTTTCTTTCGCGGCAATCTTTGTTTGAGTTGCCTTGGCGGTATTCACCGCCTCTTTCTCGGCAACTACTGTAGCCGCTGACGGCGGATTCAGTTTATTGAGACGTTTAATCTGGTCACGCGTCATTGGCCCTGCCAGGTAAGACATTACCCAGCGGGTACCGAAAACAACGTCTTCGTCTTCGTGGACGTTGTGCAGCAGAAAACGCCGCTTGCCGAGACCCGCCAGTGTTTGCTCCATTTTTCCACGGTCGAACTCGCCGTTTCCAGCGGCTCCTTCAAGCCCTTCCATTACGCGCATTTTATCGCGCTCGGTTTGAAGCCTGCCAATGAACCACGTACCCGTATTCGACAGTCCTTTGTAGTCGAGGTCGACCGGGTTTTGAGTCGACAGCACAAGTCCTAACCCAAACGCTCTGGCTTGCTTGAGCAGAGTGAGCAGTAGCTTTTTGCTCGGAGGATTTGCCGTAGGCGGCATGTAGCCAAAAAACTCGTCCATATACAATATGGCACGCAAGCTACCCGTTCCAGGCTGAGTGCGCATCCAGCTTAAGATGTCGCTCAACAGCATGGTGACAAAAAACATGCGTTGCTCGTCGGACAAGTGAGCAATCGATACGATAGAAACTTTGGGCTTGCCCTCTGGCGTATGCAACAGTCGGGCGGTGTCCAATGGCTCACCGGTCATCCACGAAGCAAACCCGGGAGCCGCCAGGAGGTTGTTGAGCTTCATGGCAAGAGCAAAACGCTGCTTCGGATTGAAAAATGCATCAAGCTCCATGACACCGACTTTTTCCATAGGCGGCTGCTGGATTGCACTGATTAAACCACTGATGTCCAGATTTTTGTCTCGACGCCAGTAGTGGTCAAGAATGTTCGACAGCAGGATATGCTCGCGCGACGTAATCGGGTCGGAGTCGATGCCCAGCAGCGCTAAAAGACTAGTCGCCGTTGCTTGCAACTTATCGGTGTAGACGTCGTGATCTTCAAGAACAGCCGCCGGAGGGGCACTGAAATTCTCAAGTACCGAAAGAGGCCGGCCCGCCGAACTACCCGGTGTGTAAACGGCAAATTCGGTAGAGTCCCGTAAGCGTTTAATTCGTTTGCCGTCCTGGCCCCAACCCTTCAGACCTTTTTTCCAAAGCGTAGCCTGGCTAGCACCAAACTCTTCAACCGTCTCGCCCGCTCCGGAGGCCGCCTGAGGATCGACCCAGGGAGTAAATGCCTTTGCTGAAAGTGATGGAAAGGTTAGCAGCACATTACCCATGTCGCCTTTGGGATCGATTGCGATGACAGGCACGTTATCCATCGCGGCTTCTTCGATAATGCCAATGCCGAGACCGGTTTTACCACTGCCA
>QIGP01000086.1 GCA_003228965.1 Gammaproteobacteria bacterium | reverse complement strand
GCGGTGTGTACTGCAGTCTGTCAAATTGCCCACTTTCTTTTCAACCTTGTATGTCCTTCTTAAGTACGCAGTGCCAGCGCACTCATGAATAGTGCAGGCTAGATCAAGTTAAACAGAGTCAAACCTTGAATTCGTGCAAACGATTGTTGAGCCACCTCCAGACCTATCAGCTGCTGACTGAGCCGTGTTACGGCGTCGGCGTAATCCAGATCTCTCAATTGCGAACTTGCTCCCGCGAGAGTGATCGAAAAATCGGCGTTACTGATTTCCTGCGCGTCTATCGTTTGCAGGCGCGTACCAACACGAGTACGAAAATCAAGCAGGTTATCAATACCTCGGTCAAGATCGTCGAGAGCGTTCCCTATCTGATTGTGTAACGTTGCATTGCCTGCGGGACTAGTGCTGGCGTCTAGCGCATCAATAAAATTTTGCACCGTAGTAAACATGTCCTGTTGCCTTGAGGGACCAAGGTTGAATTCGTCGCCTGCGTTCGGAACACCGCCCAGTACAATGGAAACGCCCTGAACATCCAGAGTCTCACCGTCTGAATAACTGCCGGTTAATACAACGGCACCGGCACCATTAACCACGTCGTAGGCATCCGGACCTGTGAAACGAATTGTATAGTCCTCACCGTCCCATAAGGCGGCATCGTTGACCGAACGCGCACCAAGCTGGCCTGTGCCAGTATTGGAGCTATTGGCCGATACCGAAATGTCACCTGTTCCATTTAAAATTGACATGAAAACGTCTGAGCCGGAATCACCGTCAACTACGGTGCGAGTGTCACTAATCTGAATTTGGCGTTGCCCCTGATCGCCGTTGTAGCGAACACCCGTCGACGTCATTGAAAACGGTTCCGTTTGGGATTTGAAGCCTGCAAATAAAAAGTTGCGTTCAGAGTCTCGCGTGTTACCCAACTGTACAAGCTGCTCTTTGGCTTCTCGTACTTCTGCGGCGATAAATGCGCGCGACATGCTGTCTAATGTGTCGTTGTTTGCCTGAATAGCAAGATCACGAACACGGAACAGTACATTCTCAACATCACTTAAAACCTGTTCTTGCGTACCAAGCCGATTGCGCGCCATCACCGAATTACGCTGATATTGCTGCGTTTGTGCATAGGCTGTATCGAGCTGGAGTAAACGCGCTGCCGCCACCGGATCGTCGGCAGAACTAAGCAGTTGCCGCCCACTCGAAAGTTGCATCTGGGTACGCGCGAGCACCGATTGGGCTTCAGCCATAGCCGAAGTGCCCTGACGGTAAATCATGGATGTTGAGATGCGCATTAACTACCTCCCGACCGCATTCAGTAAGGTGGCAAACATGCTGTCTGCCACCGCAATCATTTGAGCTGCAGCCTCATAGGCTTGTTGGTAGCGCAACATATTCGCCGCCTCCTCGTCCAGATTGACTCCGGAGACCGAATCACGCTGATTCATCGCGCTCTGTAACAGCGCACCCTGCGCCGTTAAATTGTTTCCCGCCAACCGCGTGGCTCCTCCCACTTCAGCTACCAACTGGCTTACGCTACTGGTCAGGCTTGAACTACCACCGTCGAGTATGCCCACACTTTGTAGGTTAGCCATGGACAAAATGTTGCTGTTGTCGCCCACGCCACCTGTATTAGGTTCGATCGTAAACGAATCGCCAACTGCAGGATCTCCGCTAATCTGGAACGTCGCACCATTAACCTCAATGGGTTCGTCTGGCGTGTAAGGAAAACTGCCAGCACCGTTAACGCTGTACGTGTTCGCACTTGTGAATTCAATGGTGGTGTTAGATAACAACAGCGGATTGCCTGAGTCCGTAACAGTGCCACCGGAAATTTTGCCGGAGCCCGTGTTCCCAATATTCGCAAGCGAGCGCAAGGGCCCGGCAGCAGCAATGTCCTGCGCAGAAGATATCAGATTCTGTAGTGATGCAGCCGCGTTATAGGTCGGTCGTATTAAAAAGGTATCGCCCTCGGCTGGGGTGCCACCCGTGACAAAGCTAACGCCGTCGGCAACAAAGGGATCGGACACCGTGCCCGAACCCGTTAGCGCCACAGGCTCACCGGTGTCTGCGCGATTAAGCGTGTACGCGCCACCTGAAAAGCCTAAATTGTAGTCGTTCCCTGTCAAGGCGCCGACGTCGGTGATACTGGCAGATACGCTCGCGGCACCATTATTACTTAGCGCGGGTATAACGCCTGGTTCGGCCACGCTGAAGAAGTCCGTCCCTAGCTCACCGTTGAGGTCCATGCCACTGTTTTGTTGGGCGTTAACAGAAAATGCAAAGGCAACCGCGATTCTCCCAATTTCGTTCATTGAGGGATCCAGAACTTCCCGACGAAAATCCATCATCCCGCCCAGGGTTCCACCAGACAAACTCGACGAAATGTCCGTACGATTAGGCCCATTATCGAGCATAACGTTGAGCCTGGTAGGATTGGACACATCGCCTCCGACCGACAGCCTGGACACGTTATCTCCAATCACCAGAGCTTGACCACTACCAATTTGTACATTGACAGACCCATTTTCCTGACTGGTTGTAGTGACGTTTATTTTTGAAGCCAAATCATCAAGCATACGGTCGCGGGCATCCAGCAAATCATTAGGTGACCCATTGCCGATATTAGAGCCGATAATTTGTTCATTCAAATCCGCTATCGACTGCGCCAATCCATTGATATCGTCTACTTCCTGCTGCAATCGCGCCGACATTTGGCTTTCCATATCCTGAATTCGACCAGCCATTGTCTGGAATCGATCGGCAATGCCGTCAGCCTGACTCAGAAAGGCCTGTCTTGCAGGCAGCGATGACGGATCATTCGCAACGTCTTGAGCCGCACTGAAAAATTCCTGCATGCTGGGCGCGATACCTGCATTTTCGTCCGACAACAAGTTATCGATGCTTGAAGACAGCGAATGAAATACGTCTAGTCGGTTAAACGCACTTTGACTGGAGCGCGTGGCGCCCGCCAGGTAAACGTCGTAACTGCGAGTGACATTCAACAACTGCACACCGTTACCGATGGAACCGGAACCGGAAATATCAGCAATGCGCGTGCCAAGCTCCACGCGTTGACGCGAGTAGCCTGGTGTATTCACATTGGCAATATTATGCCCGATTGTTGCGAGAGCCCGTTGCGACGTAAGTAGCGCGCTCAAACTGGTTAATAAGATGTCAGCCATCAGGGTTTCCTTTGGATTACAGGGTCGCCAAGTTCGTTATCGGCACACTTGCCGAGAACTTGAGTATCGACTCATCGCTGGTTGTTCTGTCTTGTGACATGCATCGCATTCTTGAGCGTTTCGCTGTTCACAATGTTGACAATCTTGGTCGCATAGTCCGGATCAGTGGCGTATCCGCCGTCTTTAAGCCCCTTGGCAAAGGCTGCACTGTCATCGCCACTACCCACCACTTTCTGGTAACGAGGATTGTTAAGTAACAATTTCGCGTAGTCATTGAAACCTTCAAGCATCGACGCGTAGCTACGAAAAGGCGCTTTGATTTTTTCGGCTATACCACCGACAAATTCCAGAGTATTAACCACCGCGGTAGAGCCAGACCAGCTGCCTCCTGCTTTGATACCGAACAAATTGTTACTGGTACTCCCGTCCTGGTTCTTGATTACTTTCTGTCCCCAGCCTGTTTCAAGAGCGGCCTGAGCAAGAATGAGCTGGGGTGCAACACCCAAAAGTTGGCCCGCACGTCGCGCGTGTGGCAGCGTCTTTTTAACAAAATCGACGGGGTCCAGAATGCCGGATTCGTTTTTGACTTTGCTTATATTCTTGATTTTGGATTCGTTCGATACTTCACGAATTTCTCGTATCTCGGTAATCGTCGTATTCCGCGGTGGCAATCGATAGTGGACCGGAGTATCAACGGCCGGTTTCGCACTATCGTCGCCGCCTAGCTGTTTAACCAGCAAATCGGCAATGCCAAGACCAGTACCTGTGGACAACTCTGTCGACAGCTGCTGATCAAACATGTCTTGATAAAATTTGGACTGATCGCTATCCATAGCACCATCTCCCAGGCTGGCTGCGCGCATGTTTTTCATGAGCATATGCGTGAACATAGATTCAAACTGACGCGCTACTTCGCGTAAATTTTCTGTCGAACCCGTACGTGATTCGCTCTTCAGCTTGGCCAAATGAGCTGGATCTGTAACCAACGGCACATCGATTGGGCTCATATCACCACCAGTTCAGCGCGTAGCGATCCAGCTTGTTTCAGCGCCTCTAATATAGCGACCAGATCTCCAGGCGCCGCGCCCACTTCATTTACGGCACGAACAATTTCGTCAAGCGTTACGCCTGGCTGAAACAAGAACATGCGATCGCTTTGTTGAGAAACAGTAATCTCGGAGTTTTCGACAACCTCTGTGTTACCACGCCTTGCAAATTCTTCGGGTTGACTGACAAACGGGGACTCACTAATAGTGACGACCAGCGAGCCGTGTGACACGGCGGCCGCTGTCACCCGTACGTTGGAACCAATCACCACCGTTCCGGTACGGGAATTAATGATTACACGTGCAGGAGCAGCGCCTGGGTCGACCGTCAAGTTTTCAAGCTTAGATACGAAACCGATTCGACTGGACCTTGATGCAGGCGCCCTGACCCTTACAGAACTTGCATCTATTGGCTCTGATACGTCGTCGCCCAGCATGGCGTTAATGGAAAGTGACAGTCTGTGAGCGGTAGTAAAATCAGGACTGTGTAAATTCAGTGTTATAAAGCCGTCGTCGGCGTAGTCACTGTCGACGGTACGTTCGATGCTGGCACCGTTTGGAATTCGTCCTACGCTCGGTATGTTGACCGTAATGCTGGAGCCGTCATTACCACTGGCGCCGAAGCCGCCGACAATGAGGTTTCCCTGCGCAATACCGTATACGTTTCCGTCCGCCCCTTTTAAGGGCGTCATTATCAAACTGCCGCCGCGTAGACTCTTGGCGTTGGCAATGGATGAAACAGTTACGTCAATTTTCTGACCCGGTTTTGCAAACGGTGGTAAGTCCGCGTGCACAGCCACAGCGGCGACGTTCTTTAACTGGGGGTTAGAACCAGGGGGAAGCGTAATGCCAAACTGAGTTAGCATGTTTTGCAAACTCTGAACCGTAAACGGGGCCTGACTAGTCTGATCTCCAGTACCATTCAAGCCTACAACCAGGCCGTAGCCCACCAGTTGATTCGTACGCACTCCTGCTACCGAGGCTATATCCTTCACGCGATCGGCCAGCGCCTGTGTACCTGACATAGCTGTAGCGAGGGCCAAACAGACTAGCGCCAGCGACTTGGATAAGTGTTTAATAAATGCTTCCTGTTTCATAATTGTTCCTTGATAGAACGCTAGAACGGCAACCACGGAGAATTGAAGAACCGTGCGAGCCAACTCATACGATTGGCGTCAGCCAAAGGACCTTTTCCAGCGTATTCGATACGCGCATTGGCCACTTTTTCTGATGAAATTGAGTTGTCGGCTAAAATATCGAGTGGGCGAACTATTCCGCTCACTCGTATGAATTCTTTACCTTGATTAAGCGTCAACCACTTTTCGCCACTGACGAACAGGTTGCCGTTGGGCAAGCGTTCGACCACGGTAACCGTGATGCTTCCTTCAAGACGATTACTTTGAGAGGCATCACCCTCCCCGGTAAATTCTGTTTCACCACCGAGGTTGCCGCTTAAAACAGGTACGCCGTCGCGGGTTACGGGATAGCCCAGCACGGTAGGGTTTACGATGGTAGCGGCCGTTGACTTACTGGTGGTGGTAGAAGAACTTTTTGTGGCGTTAGTTGATTCCGCAAGGTTGATGGTGAGTATGTCTCCAACGCGCCTGGCTTTTTGATCTTCCCAGAGCGCCAGACCGACGGTCGGCCGGTAGATTGCACCGTTCACGTTACCTACCGGTGCCGAGAACGTGCCGTAGGGATTGGGCTGTGATGACGAAGGATATATACCGCGTTCGTCCATACGGGTTGATCCACAACCGCTTAGGAATGCAAGAGATGCTAGCGCTACAATTAAAGGCACTGAGTATTTTAGTAAGTCAACCTGTGAACTAAAGATCATGGCGTGGCCTATAGCGAGTTATTGACGTATTCGAGCATTTGATCGCTCGTTGCGATGGCTTTTGAATTCATTTCGTAGGCGCGCTGCGTTTCGATCATGCTGACGAGTTCTTCAACAACGTTTACGTTGGAGCCTTCCAGAGAACCCTGCTGTAGATTGCCAAGCCCGTTCAGACCTGGAGTTCCTACCTGCGGTGCGCCGCTGGCAGCGGTTTCGAGATAGAGATTTTCTCCACGCGGCTCAAGACCAGCAGAGTTAATAAAGTCGGATAGTTGCAAACTTCCTACCTGCACTGGAGACGCTTGACCAGCAAGCTGTACGGAAACCGTACCGTCGTTACCGATAGTGACACTCTGTGCACCTTCCGGAATCGAAATAGCGGGTTGTAATTTGTAACCGCTTGCAGTCACCATTTCGCCTTGACTGTTTAGCTGAAACGCACCGTCTCGGGTATAGGCCTGGCTGCCGTCCGGCAGAAGAATCTCGAAGAACCCGCGCCCAGCAACAGCCAGGTCTAACGCATTGTTGGTCTGACCTATATTCCCTTGAGCGAACGTTTTTTGCGTTGCTACAAGTCGAACGCCTGTGCCGAGCATGGTTCCAGACGGGTAACGTGTGTCCTGAGAGGACTGTCCACCAGGCTGTCGTCGATTTTGGTAAAGCAGATCTTCAAACACGGCGCGACTTCTTTTAAAGCCGTTGGTGCTTGAGTTGGCCAGATTGTTCGAAATCACGGCCATTTTCGTTTGCTGTGCGTCCAAACCTGTTTTTGCTGCCCAAAGTGCTGAGTTCATGGTTACTTCCTTTACAAATTCGTCAAAATTCTGTCGTTCGCACTTTTGTTTATAGACAAGTGCAATTTACATGCCAGCTAAATCAGAGATGGCTAGCGCATGCGCATAAGTTGTGCCGCCGCGTCGGCGTCGTCTTTGGCGGTTGAAATCATTTTCACCTGCATCTCGTACAGACGAGAAAGCTCGATCATGTCAACCAAAGAGCCAGCGGCGTTCACATTGCTGGCCTCCAAAGTGCCTGACATTAACGTTACGCTTGCTTCGGCTTCAGCCTCTTGTCCGTCGGCCAGTCGAAACAAACCATCGCTACCGCGCTCCATTAAGGTGTTGCCAGGGTTGACCAACTTGACGCGATCTACGACCGCTAACGTGCTGGAGGCCTGGCCCAGAGGCACTATAGAAATAGTGCCGTCTCGCCCAACGACTAACTGGGAGTGAGGTGGAATCGCAACAGGACCGCCCTCGCCGATAACCGGCAATCCGCTGCCGGTTGTCATTAGTCCAAAGGCATCCAGTTTGAAGTCGCCGGCCCGTGAATACGCTTCGCCGCCTTGTGCATCCTGTACCGCAATCCAACCCTGACCCTGTATGGAAACGTCTAGTTGACGTCCTGTTGAGCGAATTGGACCTAAACTGAAGTCCGCCCCCGCTCCTGAAGAAACCACATTGACGCGACTTGCGTACCCGTCGCCGTAAACCGGAGCGCTGGTGGCACCCAGTAGCTCGGCACGAAAACCAGTTGTGCTCGCATTGGCCAGATTGTTACTCACAACGCCTTGAGCCAGCATGCTTTGCTTCGCTCCTGTCATTGCAATGTAGCCGAGTCGATCCATGATGCTATTCCTGTGAGTGGGTTACGCGGGTGTTGTTAATGTTGTTCTATCGAATATTCAGTACGGTTGAAGTGACCTGATCGGCGGTGGTAATCATCTGGGCGTTTGCCTGGAAATTACGCTGAGCCGTTATCATGTTGACCAACTGTGCCGTTAGATCTACGTTGGAGGCCTCAAGTGCTCCCGACTGAATCAGACCAAAACTGGATGTACCGGCTTCTCCCAGTACCGCGCTTCCTGATTCAAACGACTCCGACCACAAGGTGTCGCCGCGCTGCCCGAGACCATTTGGATTGGCAAAATTCGACAAGGCGACCTTGCCTAACGAACTGGACTGACCGTTAGTAAATCGTGCAAACAAGACACCTGTAGATCCGACATCCAGACCAACTAATCGGCCCGTTGTAAAGCCGTCCTGAATTAGCGAATTGACAGCGAACTGCTCACCAAACTGCGTGGTTTCGTTGTAGTTTACGGTCAGATTAATATCTTGCGAACCGCTACTTGTTACATAGGGTGCGAGTGTGACCTGACCACCCGCCGGGTTGACAATTTCGCCTTGTGAGTCAAACGTCAGCGCCTGAGGCGTTCCCACTGGATTGCCATCGATGTGGGTTTGTGTTATCCATTCGTTAGGCGCCGTGTCTTTAATGTAGTAGAAAGTAGCCGTATGCGATTTTCCAAGTGAATCGTAAACGGTCGTCGATGTGGTGTGGTTATAGCTTGCCGGATCGTCGGGATCGAACACCGGATTTTCCGGCAACTCAGCCGCAGCCGGGAGGTTTACTCCAACCTCAGCAAGTGTCGTTTGCTGTGGTGCGTTAGTTCCGACCAGAACTCGCAAGTCCGTAAGTAGACCGGTATTAAACGCGTCATTACCGGCTGGTGGGAAGCCCTGGAGCTTGGCGCCCTTGGGATTTACAACAAAGCCTTCACGATCCACGCTGAAGTTTCCCGCGCGTCCATAGACTCTACTACCGCCATCCAGCATGGTAAAAAACCCTTCGCCACCGATAGCCATATCCAGCGCGTTATTGGTAAAGTCAACATTGCCTTGGCTAAACGCTTGAGAAACGCCCGTCATTCGAACGCCGCTACCGGATACGCTTGTTGCAAGGCTTCCGCTGCCTGCGGCGAAGACTTCTGCAAATTCTGCACGTGAAACCTTAAAACCGTAGGTGTTGGCGTTGGCAATATTATTGGCCGTAACACTTAAGTCGGCCGACGCGGAGTTCAGTCCGCTAAGTGCAATTCTAAAAGGCATAATGTATTTCCTTGTGTGTCAAAAGTCAGAATCCGGCAACGCTTGGCTACTGAATCTGACGAATCTGGTCTAGTCCCAGTGAATCCATATTGGCGAAGTTCAGACTTAAGGTGCCTGTATAGGGAGACATTGAAACGCTCTTAACTTCCGCAAAAACCAACACGGCAACCGCTTCAGGGCCCGTGGTCGTATCCATTTCGGCTTTGAACGTATAGTTACCGGCGGGTGCTACGCTGCCGTCATCCATCAAACCGTCCCAATTAAACTCGGCGAGACCACCATCGTGTTGGCCAAGGCTGATTCGACGAACAACCTGACCCGCGGTATCACGAACTTCAACGGACACTGCGGTGGTCGCAACCGGCACGTCAACGGCTCCGTTTAGCCCCTCGCCTGCTTCAAGGTCACCGTTACTAACCTGGGCCAGTACTGTTCGACCTATCAGGCCAGAAGCTTGCAACGTTTGATCGGACGAGATTGATGATGCGACGGCGCTAAAGCTGTCTTTCAGTTCTGATATTCCGGAGACTGTACCGAACTGTGCGATTTGACCCAGAAAGTCACCGTTTTCCATAGGTTTGAACGGGTCCTGGTTTTGAAACTGGGTAATCATGAGTTTCAAGTATTCCTCTTGGCCCAGGTCAGAACCGTTATTCGTTCCGGCACGCGATTGACTGCTTAAGGCATTGAGTGGATCGATTGAGCTAAAAGTTGACATGTTTTTTTCCTTTGTCTGGAGCATTTTGTAATTCGCGGGCCACGGCCCAACATTGGGCCTGATTAACGACGTAGTTGGCCGTTACTGCCCCATCGACAGCGTGCGTGTGAGCAATTCTTTCGTGGTAGTTATAACTTCAATGTTGTTCTTGTATGAACGTGAGGCTGACAACATGTTGACCATTTCCTCGATGGCATTCACGTTGCTTGAGAAAACGTAGCCTTCTTCGTTGGCGTTTGGATTGTCTGGCGCGTAGCGTGTGGCAAGTTCTGCCTGGCTTTCAACAATGCCAAGCACTCGAACCATAGGGTTACGGTCCGAACCCATGGCATCTGAAAAACTTGAGAAAACGGGCTGCCTGGCTCGGTAGGCTCCTGCTTCGTCGGAACTTACGTTGTCGGCGTTGGCAACATTACTGGCGGTGACGTTTAGACGTACAGTCTGTGCGTTCATGCCAGAACCTGCGATATCGAACACCTTAAACATAGACATTATTGGTGCCTCCCTGCGATCGCTGCTTTCATCGTACTAACGCTACCACTAACAAATCGAAGACTGACCTGATAGCGAAGAGCGTTCTCGCCGAATTTGGCCTGCTCAACGTCGGTTTCAACCGTGTTGCCGTCGAGCGAAGCCTGCATTGGAACGCGGTAAAGAAGCTCGCCGTTACCATCCATACCACTACCCTTCATGGAACTCATATGACCGGTATGCGTTGTCTTCATCTCTATAGAATTTTCGTTAGCCCGATCCAGAATCGACGTGAAATCTAAATCTCGCGCCTTATAGTTAGGCGTATCGGCGTTGGCGATATTCGATGCGAGAACTTCATTTCTCTGCGTCCATAGTGTCAGCGCTTTTGCGTGAATTCCAAAAATGGGGTCGAGTCCGGTGCTCATGATGTGTTCCTGTAGTGACGTTCTATAAGTGATAGAGCAAGTATCGTGCCACTTCAGTAACCGCTGACTTTCATTGGGTTTACCAGAAGGAGCGAAACGTTTGGAGGAGCAAAGCGGCAAAGACTTACCGCCCGGCGGCAATCATCGAGGGTGCCGTTAGTTCCCAGTGTCAGACCTGGAGTTCAGAATTTGGGCTCGATGATTATTTTCGCTGTTTGGCACCTTTATACAGAGGCTCTAAAAGCATTTGCATGCTCGGCTTCAGGATGAGAAATATGTGGCTTTAGCTTTGATGAGTTCGGACAGGCCAATCAGAAGCCGAACGTACAGATGTTGTTTGGACACTCCCACAACAATTCCACCGGCTCACGATTCATTCTCCAAATGTGGCACGAAATATGCAGTCCAGTTAAGCAGGCAAACACTACTTCGTCAGATGACTGACTAACTGGAACTAGGCACGTGATTTTAATAGATAAATATCTGAGACTTAGCTCAAATCTTCGGAGACAGCGAAATTCCATGACCGGGCCTGTCACCAAAAAAGCTTGCCCTAAAAGCGTCAATTTTCTGTCGCCGCTCTTTTTACTGATAATACTATGTATACAAGCGACGCCTTCGTATGCTCGCTCCGCCGATACACAAACGCAAAGCTGGCACCCGCTCGCGGACATTCGAACAACCGCTGCCAACTTCGTAAAACGCCAGGCCGCGAAACCAGGCCAGCGAACGACGATTAACCCGGGCGAACTTGATGACCGACTGAAACTGCATTTATGTGACGTCCCACTTAACGCCTACCTGCCCCCTGGAAGCCGGCTCGGCTCAAATACCACAGTAGGTGTTCGTTGTACGTCTCCAAGAAAATGGAAACTGTTTGTTCCGGTTCGTATAGGAGTTGCTGCAGAGGTTTTGGTCGCGTCCAAACCGCTGGCCGCCGGCACGGTGCTAACTGAGAACGACGTTATTACTCAGGAACGTGACCTGGGTAGCCTGCGCGGTGGCTACATTCGTGCTGGAGAAATAATTACTGGAATGGTTCTGAAAAGACGCCTTCCTGAGGGTGAACCCGTACGAAACGAGCTATTGACCGCGCCGAATATTGTGCGCCGCGGCCAGTCACTTACGATCCGATCGGGTTTAAGTAACAGCTCAATCCGAATACGAATGGCAGGCACTGCCCTGAGTGACGGCCGATTGGGCCAAAGAATTCGGGTTAAAAATCGCTCGTCCGGACGAACAATTGAAGGTATCGTACGTTCTTCCGAACTTATTGATATAGGCTATTAAATTAAATATAACAATGATTTATATCTACTTCATAGAATTTACTTCATGTCTAGGGGAATACCTCTACACCGAAGAAAATAGGGCAACGCAGTCTTTTTACATAAATCCTTAAAGTTTCGGCTGTCTGTGCCGCTAACAACTTTGCAAGATACACACAGGAGAGCTTTAGCTCATGACTAACAACATAGACTCAATGACAAATCAGTACCTGCAAATTTCCGGAAGACCCACTCAACCCCAGGGACCCGACAAGTCCATGGACAAATCGAGCCTGGCTGCCGGGGCTCCAGCGACCCAATCACAAAACGTCGACACGATCGAACTGACCGACGACGTACGCCTGATGCAGGCCGTGGAAGCTAAATTAAGTACCGTGGCTGAGGTCGATACAAAACGGGTTGACGACGTTCGAAGTCGAATTGAATCGGGTAACTACGAGATCTCTGCAGAACGTACGGCCGACAAGATGCTTTCCGTGGATCAGGCCATGCCAGGTGACAAGTAGATGACTATTTCTCGTATTGAACCCAAAATGTCCGGTAACGCTCACGAGCTTGCCAGTATTTTGCAGTCAGCAACCGACTGCGTGGATAAACTCTTGAGTTTGCTGGGGGACGAACGAGAAGCCATGAGTGCGGGAAACATCGAAGCGATAGACCAATGCGGCCAGAACAAAGCCGATTGCATAGTCAGGCTGGAAACTTTCGACAGTCGACGCGTCCAACTGTGCCTCGATCTCAAACTCGATAATTCTGAAATTAATAACTTCTTGAATCATCAACATACTGTTAGCGTTCCCAACCAATGGGAT
This sequence comes from Gammaproteobacteria bacterium, assembly GCA_003228965.1. Taxonomy (GTDB): domain Bacteria; phylum Pseudomonadota; class Gammaproteobacteria; order Steroidobacterales; family SZUA-146; genus SZUA-146. Next base: position 4,766 of record QIGP01000086.1, on the reverse strand, counting down.
GCCTTCCTCGGCAAGCTGGAGAATTGTCGCGAAGCCAATGCCGCCAACGGCTCCTTCGTCCGAATTCGCCGAGGTCACATTGAAAAGTCATTACAAATTCTTCGCGGATGTCCGGACTCACCGGGGCTGTACGGCCCAAACGGACTTGATGGACCTAAAGACGTGACTCATTTGGGACGCGCGTAACCGTCACAAACCTTCGCTCGCGCCTCAAGGGCGCCTCTAATGGTTCTGTCGCAATTAGCGTTTTGGAGCGTATTCTGGTGTTTAGAAACGCTGTAAACTAAGGTATTTTTGAAATGGCAAAAGTGATAGAACAGCTAATTGCGACAGAACCTAGAAACTCGCCAATTTAGTACGACCCAGAACTGCTCAGTACTTTGCACGAACATCAATTCGCTTGCATTTTCGCCCACGCTAACAATTCGGGATCTTCATTTTGATACTGACCGCGAGCACTTCGAGATACGAGACTCAGTTTTTGCAATCGGCGTACCGCATTCTGAACGTGAGTCTTGGTTACACTTCTATTAAGCGTCGCCGTCCATTTAGCCAACGCCTCTTCCGAATATATCGGCTCCGATTGGCAAACTGACACGTAGATAACCTGATCCAGAGCGCGTAAACCTCGCCAGCGTGAAGACAATGCAGGACTCTTCGCCATGACCTCCAGGGAAGCCTGCGCGGCATCGTCTATATTTTGGGTTTGGCGCAACATGAGTGATCGGATCACCAACTCCATGTAAAAAGGGGATCGACCAACCGTGTCAAAGGCCTCCCAGCAATTTAGTTTACCAATGCTCTTAATGCCGCCCAATCGTTTTAGCTGCGATACCACGAAATCGGTGTAGTCCTGGTCGAGGTCTGGTAATTCCAATTGCTCAACGGATTGATAAAACGGCGCACCCGGGTCATTCAGCAATCGAGCGAGGTTCGTTCTCGACGAACCGGTGAACAATGTGTGCAGGTTCGTTGCACCTGACGCTTCAAGCGTATCGAGTGCCGTGCGTAGACTGTGTGTGAAGGCGCTAAACTTAGGATGAGTGACCATATGCTGTGCTTCGTCGATCATTAGCACGACCTTCCCTTCGGGCGCTCGCTCAACCAATTTTGCTAGTGCACTTTGAAGCTCAGCTAGTTCAGCGGTCGACGCTGCAACTGGGTCAACCGGACCAGGGGTCCACGTTGCAGAAATTACACCCGCGTTGAGGGCGACAGTCTGTAGCTGTGATAGATATTTTTTCCATGGCACTCTCCGATTATCAAGCAATGTATTGGCCGCGTTGATCCCCTCGAGTACTGGTATGTGAGGGGCGTCAGGTACACGCCATAGGGAAGCGTAAACCGGTATATAGCGCCGGCGTATACATGCCGGTGCTAAATCGCGGATTAAGAACCACGTTTTCCCTTTGCGCCGCGGCGCGAACATTGCAACGCGACGAACCACGCCGGTTCCAAACCATCGGAATAATTCTTCGACGAGTTCGCCACGCGGGTAGTGCCAAGGATCGAATTGAATCGCCACTAGTAATCATTCACAACTAAATACTACTTGATAGTACTCAAACACTTTGAGTAGCACAAGTCCGTGATTCGTCACTACTAAAGATAAAACAATGAGTTACAATGAACTGTCTGGTATGTTGAGTCGCATACCTTAAAAACCGCTGCGATCAATCCGGTCAAGGCTAACTTGCACGCACAGCAACGAGCTTTCAAGGTTCTGTCGCAAATAGCGTTTTGGAGCGTATTCTGGTGTTTAGAAACGCTGTAAACTAAGGTATTTTTAAAATGGAAAAGTGATAAAACAGCTATTTGTGACAGAACCCTAAAGTTTCGCTTGGCATGGTCGCTAACACTAGATAACGTTAAATTCTTGAGCGCAAAATTGATTTCTGCAACGAATCAACAAACCTATAGCCCCGTCACTCCTGCCTATCATCACGGCAAAGAAGCGACGACGTCCGCTCAATCGGCGCAAGAGCAAGATAGTTTGCAATCGCAATCTACAGAACTCAGTGAGGAAGATCAACAACGAGTGCGCGAACTCAAAGCCCGTGACCGTGAAGTACGTGCTCACGAGCAAGCACACCTTTCGGCCGCCGGAGGCATTGCGAAAGGAGGCGCCAACTACACTTTCGAACGTGGGCCTGATCAACAAATGTATGCCGTAGGTGGCGAAGTGCAAATTGACACCTCAGCTGTAGCAGACAATCCGGTCGCAACACTACGTAAAGCACAAATAATTCGACGCGCCGCCTTGGCGCCTGCCAACCCATCGTCACAAGATCGAAGTGTTGCCGCCGAAGCCACGCAAATGGCGTCGCAAGCTCAAGCCGATATTGCCGCGAAGCGCTCTGAAGAAGAAGCAGGCGAGACAAGTAACGAAACGGATGCGGAAGTTTCGAAAAACACAACTAAAACTGCAACGAGTTGCGCGGCGTGCGGCGACGCTCACTCTTCCGCTGCACACGATGGCATGAGTGCCTATGCGGCGACTCAGTCACTACCTTCTGACACACCAAGGGTCACCGCCTGAATTCCGGTTCGATAATAAAATTGGATGTGTCTAAACAAGCCAGGGTAAGCTCTCCAGGAAAATCGATACTATCATCAGGTAAGCTCGACAGGCCGATTGAACCAGATTTGATACTTTGTCATTCGCTAGCGGTGGCCGAAATTGGGTTCATCGCAAGTATGAATTAACGGCCTAATTGACGATTGCCGTTTCCAGTTCATTGATTACTCCAAGAAATTGAGCGTTCGATGTACTCCCGTTTTGCACGCCTTTGGCCTCCCTCATTAGAGTTTCAATTCCTGTTGGATTTGCCAGTAGAGCACGGGCCTCCTCACTAGGAAGGGGCTTGCTAAAATAAAACCCCTGTATCTGGTCACACTGTAGATCCGCAAGATAGGAGACTTGCTCAGCCTCTTCAACGCCCTCGGCTACCACTGTTAAACCCATTGTATGCGCCAAAGAAGTGACTCCGTTTACGACGGCCGCATCTTGGGCGTTGGTTAGAATATCGCGCAAGAAAGTACGATCAATCTTGATCGTGGATATTGGGAAACGAGTCAAACATTGCAGTGTGGCGTATTGAGTACCAAAGTCGTCAATCGATATTCGTGCACCAGCGGTCGTTAGTTTATCCATTATGCTGGCAGCGTCATTCGCGTCCTCCATAACCACACTTTCAGTAATCTCGAACTCCAACAGCGCCGGATCAATACCCACATCCTTAACCGTTTTGAGAATTTTCTCGGCCAGATTAGCGTCGCGAAATTCCACCGCCGACAAGTTGACGGCGATAGGCACATCTCCCAGGCCGGCTTCTTGCCATGACCGAATTTGTCTGCAAACGCTCTGAATGGTTTGCTGGCTTATAGCCCCCATGCAACCGATTTGTTCGGCCACTGGAATAAATTCATCTGGTGGAATAAGGCCTTTCTGGCGATGGTTCCAACGCAATAGCGCCTCCATACCAATAATATTTTCGTCTCGAATGCTCATCTTGGGCTGGTAGTGCACAGTGAACTCATTGCGTTCTACTGCGCGCCGCAAGTCAGTTTCAAGTTGCAAACGCCGCTTCGACATTTCGTCTATTTCTGGCGAATAATATCGCGCCCTGTCTCGACTAGGCGAGTTTAACACGGAACTCATTGCAGCTTTAGAGTGTCGCAACAGCGTTACCGCATCCAGGCTGTCTTGTGGATAGATACTAATCCCTACAACAGATGAGAGGCTAATTTCATTTCCGGCAATTTCCTGCACAGCTGACAACGCGTCTTGTACACGTTGAATAACGTGAGGAATCACTTCGATGTCTTTAATATCGGTGAGCAACATGCCTAATTGTTCAGTGCCTATGCGAGCAACACTATGTGGTAATTTCGCATTATTAAGCGAACTAATTGTATCGTGGGACCTTAGTGTCGATCGAATTAGATCCAAAGCGATATCGCGGAATTTTTCTGCCGCCATTTCTCCTAGTGCATCTCGCACAGGATTTAGAGCTTCCAGGTGAAGTGAGATCGCCACTACGTTGTGCTGGTACCTCTTTGCGCGTCTGATAGCCTGATCAGCTCGATCCAGGAACAACTGGCGTTCAGGCAACTGAGTAACTCGCTCAAGTACGCCGTCACTGGATTTTAAAGTCAATGCTGTTTCAAGACCTTCAATTCGAAGTTGCAGCGTCGACACGTAATCAACTTGAGCCTTCTTAGTCACACGAGAAACCTCGGTAACGGCCTCACGGGCTTGCAAACCATCAGTTTGGTCCGGATTCTTGTCAGCTTGCTCATTGTGGGCCTGATCAAAAATGAAAACCTGATTACGTCCGTTATCTTTTGCCTTATAGAGTGCTTTGTCAGCACAGTCGACAAGCGCTGACTGATCAGCAATAGTGTCGGTAAGCTCGCTAACACCGAAGCTCGCAGTGACTAAAGGCATTTCGTCCAGAGTAGTACACTTGCCCGCACGCATGTCTTGCAGAATAGCTTGCGCGCGTACGGCCGCATCAGCGCTATCGCACTTTGGCAATACGATGCAAAACTCTTCCCCACCGTACCGACCGATCAAGTCGTCAGGCGATGCGTGATCACGCAAGGTTTCTACCATTTTTTTAATGACGGCGTCACCGGTTGCATGACCAAAGTCGTCGTTTACTCTTTTGAAGTTATCAATATCCACCATGATGCAAGACAGCTGGGTACCCTCCTCCCTTGCTTGTACCATCAAGGTCTCGAATCCCTTGAACAAAGAACGT
>QIGP01000010.1 GCA_003228965.1 Gammaproteobacteria bacterium | reverse complement strand
CTCAAAGTGTCTTCTCGTCCTGGTATTGACATTGATTTTCCGGATATGACTAACATTAAGAAAACACGTTCTTCTTTCCGGGGCACAATCGGTTCCGGCACGGGCCGTGGTGAACTGGACAGCGGCAGTGGCAGGGTTACGTTTCGCCTGGCTGATATTTAAAAACTGACCTGGAAGTGGGCGAGATCCTCCTTTTGCAAGGGGGCTCGTTTCTTCTGCAGGAGGTTAATCTAACTATTTCCCAACAGGTTCCATAGCCTTCCGTCTGGGCGATGGCCTGTGCATCCCCCTGGAGAGTTATCCATTCCCGCTCCCCCGTACCACGACAAAATCCGGCAGAACGTTAAAAGTCGCCGCTATCCAGCCGGTTTTACAAGCAGTACGTTCGACGCAGGGCCGGCTCGTGGTAGGATTCGAACCTTGATAAAACGTCTTCGGAGTAAACTATGACAGTGTCTCGCTTCCCGCGCGCGCTGCTTATCGGACTGACTGTGCTCGTGGTTGCCTGTGGTGACAACGGCAAAGAAGCTGATAAAGACAGTGCTGCATTTTCCTCGACATACCAACCCGCCGTTTCCAGGCCGGTTCTGATCACGAATGCCCACATTCTTATCGGTAACGGTGAGGAGCTTATGAAGGGTAGCGTGCTCATGCAGGACGGACTGATTGCTGCGGTGGGCGAGAAGATTCGAGCTCCACGCGATACGATAGAAATTGATGCTAAAGGTAAGTGGGTCACTCCAGGGATTATCGACAATCACTCCCATTTGGGCGTGTATCCGTCGCCAGGTGTAAATGCTCATTCCGATGGTAACGAAATGTCGTCACCAGTGACGGCTGAAGTATGGGTCGAACACTCAGTGTGGCCGCAAGACCCGGGCTTTGCCGCAGCGCTCGCAGGTGGCATTACAACCATGCAAATTTTACCGGGCTCCGCCAATCTTATTGGCGGGCGCAGCGTAACACTTAAGAACGTACCATCTCGGACCATGCAGGGCATGAAGTTCCCGGGTGCTCCTTACGGACTCAAAATGGCGTGCGGTGAAAACCCCAAACGCGTTTACGGCGAAGGTAAAGGCCGTGCTCCTGGTACGCGCATGGGTAATGTGGCTGGATACCGCAACGCGTGGATTAGCGCGCAAACATATCAGAAAAAGCTGAGTGCATTTGCCGAAGGCAATGGCGAAGCGCCGGACCGCGATTTGTCTCTAGAGACACTGGCGGGCGTACTTAACGGTGAAATTCTGGTCCACAATCATTGCTACAGAGCCGATGAAATGGCGGTAATGATCGATCTGTCCAAAGAGTTTGGTTACAAAATCTCGTCGTTTCATCACGCCGTGGAAGCGTACAAAATCGCCGATCTACTTGCCGAGTCCGACACCTGCGCGTCCATGTGGGCCGATTGGGGCGGTTTCAAAATGGAGGCGTTTGACGACGTGCGCGAGAACATTCCGATGGTGGCAAAAGCAGGAGCGTGCGCTATTGTTCATTCTGATTCGGCGGTTGGCATTCAACGTTTGAATCAGGAAGCAGCCAAAGCGATGGCGGCAGGCCAGCGAGTTGGTATCGATTTCGACGAAGCCGAAGCCATTAGCTGGTTAACTCGCAATCCGGCCAAGTCGCTCGGTATTGTAGAAAAAACCGGCTCACTCGAAAACGGCAAGATGGCCGACCTGGTTATCTGGAACACGAACCCGTTTAGTGTTTATGCGCAGGCCGAAAGAGTTTATATCGATGGCGTATTGACCTACGACCGCTACAACCCGGCACATCAACCGGTCTCAGACTACGTGTTAGGTCACCGCGCTGAAAATGGAGGTGCCGAATAATGTCTAAGCCAATTATCGCAGCCGTGGCAATTGCAGCCGCAACCGCACTCGTATCAACGACGGCTTACGCCGACGTAATCGCAATAAAAGACGCCACGGTCCACACTATGGGCAGCGGCGGCACCATGGAAAATGCCACCATCCTCATTGAGGATGGTGAAGTTACCGCCGTCGGAAGTGACGTACAGATTCCCTCCGGGGCGACTGTCATTGAGGCAAAAGGTAAAATCGTAACTCCCGGCGTGTTCGACACCGTGAGTACGCTCGGCGTACAGGAAGTCGGCGCGGTGGACTCCACAAACGACTATCAGGGAAGCGTGGCTTCCGGTCCTGCGTTTAAAGTGGTCGACGGTTTTAACCCGCGTTCGCCTGGGCTGATTGCCAATCGCATCGAAGGTGTAACACGCGGGTTTCTGATGCCACGACCCAACGAAGAAGGCCATATTCTCGCGGGTACCGGTTCGGTCGTGCACTTTGGCAGTGTCGACGACTACATCGTCAACGAAAATGCGGCGGTTGTCGTCTATCTAGGTGAGCGTGGAGCTGCTATGGCTGGCGGTTCACGAGGACTTGCAACGCTCAAACTTCGTGAAGCACTGAACGACGCCGAAGACTACCGCGACGACCGTGACGGATACGACAGCGGGTCCAGTCGGGAAATGTCTCTGGGTAAATCTGACCTTGAGGCACTGCAAGGCGTTATTCGCGGCAAGACTCCTTTGATTGCCGTGGTCGATCGTGCGGCTGACATTGAAGCGGTTCTGAAGCTCGCTCGTGAATTTGCACTGGAACTTGTCATTTACAGCGGCGCAGAAGCCTGGATGGTCGCTGACAAAATCGCCGACGCCGATGTCACCGTGGTGCTCAATCCCCTGCAAAATTTGCCGAGTCAGTTTGAATCATTGAATTCGACTTTTGACAACGCAACCAGACTAAATGTGGCTGGCGTAAACATTGCCTTCGCACACACCGATTCGCATAACCCGCGCAACCTGACGCAGCTTGCAGGTAACGCAGTCGCTAACGGTCTTCCCTGGGACGTGGCGCTTCGTGCTATCACCGTGAATCCTGCCGATCTGTTTGGCGGTTCAGCTGATTGTTGCGCTATTGAGCCAGGACATCGTGCCGATCTCGTCGTGTGGCCAGCCGATCCACTGGAAGTGACTACTTTTGCCGATCACGTGTTTATAAACGGCGAGAGAATCAAAATGAAGAGTCGCCAAACCATGTTGCGTGACCGCTATCTTGACTTGGAGGGCAAGCTGCCGTTTGCGTATCGTAAGTAGATATTCAATCCCGCGCGCCGGATGGAAACAATTATGATCACTATTGCTCCCGTCAGGCGCGCAGGGCTGTTTGCTGCACTTGTCGCCTGCGTATTAATGCCAGAGGCCATTGCCTACCAGCAGCATATTAACGTTACCCGTACAGCGGCTGTTGCCAAGGGTTCGAACTCGGTTGTGGTCCAGGTGGAAACGTCCGGTTCGTCCAAAGGCGGCAAGGCGTCTTCCAGACGCTATGCGCCCGATCTCAATCATTCCGAATTCAAAAAGGTCGACATAAGGGTAGATCCGGCGGCCCAGACCAGCGACCACAGCCATACCGTGGCGAAGCTCTTCTTTGGTCAGAAACGCTCAATTACCAAAGGGATTGATAAGGCTTACATCTATCATTCGAATACTTGGCTGAGACGGTTATCTGCGTGGGACCTTAGTTCGTCGAACGTATCCATGTTGTTTCCAGGCCCGGTCGTCAATCATAGTTGGGTATCGAGCCAAAAAAATAGCGCTTCGTATCTTAGAAGAGCCGACTACAGCGCGCTGAGCAACAACATTTTGCATGTCGCTGGCGTTCGGCGTGGCGGCGCAGGTACGAATATGATGGCAGGTGGGTATAACTCACTGGTAGTTGGTGGAGCGGTGAAAAACATAGAGACACCTTATCCAATGGCCGATGAGTTTTATGCGGACGGTCGCACGCGGCCTCATCTGGTGGGCCCCTATCCTCACGCCAGTGCCGCAGCGCCTGTCGTAGCGGCAGCGGCCGTTCGACTAAATGCACTTGCTGCCAAGCGCAAGTTATTGTTCCCGACAATATCGCGCGCCGGCAGTGAGCAACTTCCAGTTGAGCTGGTTAAAGCTATCCTCATGGCAAGTGCTTCCGGTGACTTCAATTATCCAACCAAAAAAGAAACCCACGTGAATAGTTTCGGTACGGTGGGGCTAACCCCGAATGGGCTGGACAAACGCTACGGCATGGGCATGCTCAACGTGGATGCGGCTGAAGAACTACTTGAGTCCCCCTCAAACAGCAAACCTTCGACGGGAACAGGATTCGATTTTCGAACAGGCTTTAAAGGTACGAGTGGTAATACGGTTTGTTACACGATCCAACCTAAACGCTCGGGCGAGCTGACGGTGAGTTTGGCATGGCTTGCCGATCTTCATCCTGTGGAGGGCAGGCTTGAGGGGCAGGTGTACGACTTTGATCTTGAGTTGGTCGATGTAACATCTGACGCTGAATCGCAAAACACGCAGAAGCAAGTAGCCACATCCGCTTCGTTATTCGATACCACAGAGAATATTCGAGTGAACGTAGAACGCGGGCGTACTTACGAAATCAAGGTGTCCAGAAAACCGGGGGCCGACCAGGCCTTGTCCGATAAACCCTGGGACTTCGCGCTTGCCTGGAATTTGGCGAACTAGGGCAAGGCAGTTGCACTGCGAGTCTTTTGCAAAGGTGTGTTGCAGTTCAAGAGCCTATTTTACTCTGAATCCCGGCTTAACCAGTGCTCATGATTGGGTAAAACCAGACACAACAATCCCAAGAAAAAATAGTTCAGCATTTGGTTCACAGAGGACCATTCCTGAAGTACGTAGTGTCCCACCAGCAGGCTCAGCATAAAACCAAACCACGCGTACACTGTGTACGGTTTTAGTCGCGTGACCAGCAATGCGATGCCCAATCCAATTTCAATGAAAGGTATAACGGCCAGGTAAGCCGTTACCAGAACGGCTGGAAGCACAATGCGTAGTTCACCGGCAAACTGTCCCGCGTAGTAGTCTGCGAAACCGCCATCGCTAACAAATTTGCTGGTGCCTGCGGTGAGCAATATGACACTCATGACCAGCCGTGTAACTCGTTCGGCGTCCTTAAGGCGAGATTGACGGACCATGTTGATTAACCTTTGTTCAAAAATTCAGCCAGGAACGCCCACTGGTAGGCGTAGTCTTCAATGGTCATCCATTTAGGTTTACCCGCGCCGTGGCCTGCGCGCGTTTCAATGCGCGATAGAACCGGATTGTCGCAGCCTTGGACATGTTGCAACTCGGCCGTAAATTTAAACGAATGCCAAGGTACAACCCGGTCGTCGCGGTCGGCCGTGGTGACAAGCGTAGGCGGATAGCAGGTACCTTCTTTGATATTGTGCAGAGGCGAGTAGGCGTAAAGCGCTTTGAACTGCTCCGGATCTTCCGACAAGCCGTAGTCGCTGGACCACGCCCGTGCATTGGCGCTTGGCGTGTGATACCGCAACATATCCAAAACGCCGACTGCAGGAAGTGCGGCACCAAAGAGGTCCGGGCGTTGGGTAACCGCGGCGCCAATTAAAAGGCCGCCGTTGCTGCGTCCGCTGATGCCCAAGTGTTGTTTCGACGTGTACTGGTTGTCGATGAGATATTCGGCTGCGGCAATAAAGTCGTCAAACACGTTCTGTTTGTCTGTTTTGGTCCCCGCTTTGTGCCACTTCTTGCCGTATTCGCCGCCGCCGCGCAAGTTAGGAATGGCGACGATGCCGCCCATTTCCAGCCACACGATGTACGGAGTTTTGTAGCTTGGCGTGAGCGAAATATCGAAACCACCGTAGCCGTAAAGCAGGGTCGGATTGCTGCCATCGCGCTTCATGCCTTTGGGTGCAATGATGAACATCGGCACCTGAGTGCCGTCTTTACTCTCGTAAAACTCTTGTGTCGTGCTGAACTGACTGAAGTCGACTTCGACGTTGGTGCTACGGAAAATCTTTGCTTCGCCAATGGCAATGTTGTAACGGAAGATCGTTGGCGGTTCGGTAAAACTTTCGAACGTAAAGAACGTTTCATTGGCGTCGTCGCCACCTGCGAATCCGTCTACGCTGCCAATGCCTGGAAGTTCAAGTGATTTTAAGCGCTCTCCGTCGGGCGCGTACACTTCCACGAAAGATTTGGCGTCGCGCAGGTAGTTGGCGAAAATTTGGCCGCCAGTTAGTTCGACGTCGTCCAGAGCCTCTTCTTTAGCGGCAATCACTTCACGCCAGTTCTCAGGTTCTGGTTTGTTCATACTAACGGCAACGACACGCCAGTTCGGTGCCTGGTACGTTGTCGTAAAAAAAAGTTCTCCGTCGTGGCTACCTAAAAAGCTGTACAGCCCGTCCCATTTGTCCATGAGTCGAACGACCGAGTCGGGGTCGCTGCTCTTCATGACGTGAATGGCGTTTGATTCGTAGCCTTCGCTTACATTAATAATGAGATGTTTACCGTCTTCGGTAACTTCCGCATACGGGTTGTGGCGCGGGTTTTCGGGGAGCGAATACACCAGAGTATCGTTTTTTTGTGGCTGACCAATACGGTGGTGATAGACCGAAACAGCTTTACTGCCATCGCCTTTACCAGCTGTTTTCTCAGGGTAGCGGCTGTAGTAGAAACTGCGACTGTTAGGCGTCCATGAGATAGAGGTGAATTTGGTGTAGGTAATAAAGTCATCGAGATCCTTACCCGTTTTGGTGTCCCGCACATGCCAGTTCTGCCAGTCGCTACCACCGTCAGACAAGCTGTAGGCCACCAAAGAGCCGTCCGGGCTGGGTTCTACCTGATAAAGCGCCACGGTACCGTCTTCGCTAAAGTCCATTGGGTCAATAAACTTGGCGGGCGTGGCTTCAAGGTCGGTTGTGACATAGACAATCGACTGGTCCTGAGCGCCTGTGTTGTACCTGTAAAAATAGTAGTCGCCGCTTTTTTGTGGGCGTGAGTAGCTTGCGTAGTTCCACAGTTGGGTCATGCGTTTGTTAATGCTGTCCTGAAGATTCAGGCCCTTGAGATAGGGCTCGGACAGCGCGTTTTGTGCTTTTACCCAGTTTTTGGTGTCGGCATTTTCGGGATCTTCCATCCAGCGATAGGGATCGTTTACCGTGACACCGTGATAGTCATCTTTTACCGCGCCGCGGGTTGCACGAGGATAGTCCCACGCCGATGTTCGGGAGTGTGCGTTCGAGGTTTCAAGGCGTGCCGAAGCTGCGGTATCGCTCAAGCTTGCGGTTGCTTCCTCGTCGTCGGAAGAGCTACAGGATGACACAAGAACAACCATGGCCAGCAACGCAATGCCCGACAGTAATGAAACGATAGAACGCATAGCAAGCTCCGGCTGTATCAGCGTAGTGGGTGATTATAGGTCGCCCCATTTCGAACGACGTTTCAATTTTAATCGAGGCAATAATATGCCGGCCAGAATACCAAGAATCAAGGTGCCGGCTCCAGCCATAAACCACAACTGACCGCTGCGACTGGACAGAGTAGAGTTGCGCACCTGAATTTCCTGGATCTGGTTTTCCAGATTGTTTTTCGTACTGGTGAGATTCCGGTTTTGATCGGCCAGCTGGATGGCGTTGGCCGCCGTGCGGCGTATCTCGTTAAGCTCTTCGGTAAGGCGCGCGTTGTTGGTCTCAAGCGTGCTTTGGTTTTGACTGAAGTTGGTGTTTTCGCCTTTGGTATTGTTTAGTTCGGCTTCAAGTTCGGCAATCCGCTGTGCGCTTCGCTCCAGGCGACGGTTGGCCGTTACCAGCCGGTCGCGTGCTACGGGCTCGTAGGTTACGAAACGCGACAGAACAAACCCATCGCGTCCTTCGTTTGTTGTCACACGAGCATATCCCGTGTCTGAGTTGACACTAACGACTTCCAGTCGTTCGCCACTTGGCAACATGCGCAAAATGGAATTGCGGGTGCTTTCGCCGGTGCGCATTGTCACTTCCATTTCATCGTTGATATAGCCCGTGCGCGCCTCGACGGATAGGGTCACGCTTAGTAACAGGCCTAGTGTCAAGGTCGCGATTTCTGCGCGACCAGTGAAGGTCAATATCATCATTTTCTCGTGTGCTTTTAAGAACTTGGCTTATACTATGCTGAATGCCATTATTCTACAGCTTTTTTTCTGAGGGTGGTGGCACCAGATCGTGGCTTTTGCTAAATTTCGACTCGGGCTAACCCGACACCAAACCAAAAGGCTGTTCATGAACCGACTTTCATTACGCTTTGTACTGTTCGTCCTGATTATATCGGGCGTAAACAGCCAGGCCGACTTAAGCCTAACCTTAACCGAAGCCGGGCTCTTTTCGCCTGTAATGGATGAGCCACACCACAGCCCGGTTCGAGATCACGTCGCTTCGCTCCTGTGGGCCCTCGACGAGGTTAGCCGGTTGTGTCGGCAGCTCGACGAAAAACTCACCTCAATAGACTACAACGAATGTATCGCGGCCGATTTGCAGCCAAGCGGAGCGTATTCGATCTTGCATCGCTCTATCGCCTACAAAGACGTTCAGCCACACAACGGGAAAGCCACCGGACGCGTGCTGCTCATTGGAGGCATTCACGGTGACGAATACAGCTCGGTGACCATTGTGTTCCGTTGGCTGCGGGAGCTTGAGGCGCAACACGGTGGCGAGTTTCTTTGGCGTGTTGTACCCACGCTTAACCCGGACGGGCTGTTAATGCCGCCCAAAAAGAGTCAGCGCATGAATGCCAACGGCGTCGACCTTAATCGCAACTTCCCGACGCCTAACTGGGAAGAAGAGGCCATGGACTACTGGGTTAACAGAACGCGCAAAAGTAAACGACGCTATCCCGGAACTGCGCCGCTTAGCGAGCCCGAGTCTCGCTGGCTTGCGGAGCAAATTGACGAGTTCAAACCGGACGCAGTTATTTCCGTTCACGCGCCTCACGGCATCGTAGACTTTGATGGGCCTTTAGTCCCTCCTGACAACCTGGGCCCGCTCGAACTGCGACTGTTGGGCACGTATCCGGGATCAATGGGCCGCTATATAGGCGTTTATAAAGGTATACCGCTGCTCACGGTTGAGCTTGAGAGCGCCTTGCGAACGCCTGATCAGGAAGACACCGCCAGAATTTGGCGAGACACCATCACCTGGCTTGAGGACAGAGTCATCGTTACCGATGAACCCTCTCGCGCCGAGCAGGCTCGTGAGGACGGTTCTACGGCCCCGGATACTGACACTCAGGAATCGATCAATAATTAATGCCCGAGTATTACCACCCTTTTACGAGCACCGCTGATGCCAGCAGCAGTCTACGCCAGACTCTTCTGATCGCGGGGCTGCGTCTGATTGGCAAGCGTAGTCTGCAGTCGACTGCAACGGACCTTGAATCAATCGTTCGAATGCGTGAACGTGTGGAGGCGTTGGCTAAACGGTTTCTAGCTGGAAGCGACGACGATATCACCATTGCCGCTGACACCATCGGCGACGTACATGTCGAGCGCGTAACGCCCAACGACGCACGTCGTGAGGTGGTGCTCTACATTCACGGCGGCGCGTTTATTATGTGTTCGCCTCTAACTCATCGCGGCATTACACAGCCGCTCGCGCGCTACACCCAGTGTGAAGTCATCGCGGTCAACTACCGCCTTGCCCCTGAACAGCCTTATCCTGCGGCCGTGAACGACGTTGTCGCTGTATACCGTGAGCTGTTGAAAACGGTAAATCCGAAACGAATTACGCTGGCCGGAGATTCTGCCGGTGGCAATCTTGTTCTGGCGCTGCTTCACGCCGCAAAGGCGGAGGGTCTGGCAATGCCGTCGAGCACGGTATGTCTGTCCCCGGTTACAGATCTAACCGGGGCAAGCTTAAGCATTCGTACCAATATCGAACGAGAGGCGCTTTTGCCCGGTGAGCGTATGCACGAGCTTGCCAAACTGTATTTAAACGGAGCTTACGCACGCGAACCTACAGCCTCTCCGGTTTACGGTGATTTCACGGGTTTGCCGCCACTTTTGTTTCACGTTGGTGACACGGAAATTCTGCTCGACGACAGTCGCCGCGCCGTTAATCAGGCCAGGAACTGTGGCGTTGAAACGCACCTGCGCATTTGGCCAAGGCTGCCCCACGTGTTTCACGCGTTTTCGCCACACTTGCCCGTCGCCCACGTAGCGCTCAAAGAAATCGCCGAGTTCATGCTCTCCCGGTTTAATTCTCCGGACTAGTCATACGGGATAGCGATGCCCTTCAGTCTGCACAGACAGTGCGCCCTTGACGACCTTTTGAATTTATCGGCAACGACTCCGGGCGCGTGAGACAGCTTTGCCGACGCGGGCCTGGGCTAGGCCGCCTGACTGCTCCGCCTCCCGCGGGATGTCACACCGATCATGCTATTATTGCCAGCCTTTGACAGCGCCGATATGGCTGTCCCAAGATTCCCGGAGAGATTGGATGAAAGCGCGATTTGCACAGGTGTTACTGTTGGTTGCTGGGCTTGGCGCTTGTGACAACGGACCAAAAGAATTGGCCTCTGGCCCGTGGCGCGCGGTTGTCGAATTACCGGGAGGCGAGCTGCCGTTTACTTTAGACATAGTGAACCCGACCGGACCTGGCGTGAAGGCCTATGTGATTAACGGTGATGAACGTGTTCCTGTGACTCACATGCAGATTAACGGCGATAAATTATCGATCGACTTTCCTGCGTTCAATAACCGCATTGAAGCTACGTTCACCGGTAGTCAGATGGAGGGCACGCTCACTCTTACGAAACGTCACGGCGAACTGCAGGTCATGCCTTTAACCATGAACGCAGGACAAACTCATCGATTTTACGACTCCAAACCCGACGTCAATGCCGATTTTGCAGGGCGTTGGAGAGTCGATTTTGAAGAAGAAGACGGTACCCGTAACGTTGCCGTAGCTGACTTTACCCAAAGCAATGGCCGTGTGACCGGTACTTTTCGAACGCCCACCGGTGACTACCGCTTTCTTGAAGGCGAGGTCAGCGATCGTACTTTGCATTTATCCACTTTTGACGGTGCCCATGCGTTCTTGTTCGACGGGACTATGGACAGCAATGGGCAAGTAACCGGCAACTTTTGGTCAGGAACGAAATGGCACGAGAGCTGGACCGCTGTTCGCGACGCCAATGCCCAATTACCCGATGCCAACAATTTGACCAAGGTCGCGCAGAGCGATCAGCCTTTTGTGGTCGAGTTCCCAAATACGGCGGGTCAAAACGTACGTAGCGATTCCGATAAGTTCAAGAACAAGGTGCTCATCGTCGCGTTGGCCGGAAGCTGGTGTCCGAACTGTCACGACGAGGCGGCCTTTCTTGCGCCGTTTTACCGGGAATACCGTGAGCAGGGCCTGGAAGTTCTGGGGTTAATGTACGAACATCTGGACGACTTTTCGGACGCGGCGTCTCAGGTCACCAGGTTTAGAGAGAAATTTGGCATCGAATACGAACTATTGGTGGCAGGCAGTTCCGATAAATCCAAGGCGTCTGAAACACTTCCTATGTTGAGTGAAGTCATTGCCTATCCAACCATGATCGTGCTCGACCGGACCGGTGAGGTTCGGCGGGTGCACACCGGATTCGATGGTCCGGGCACGGGTGAGATATATAACGAGTTTCGTCGTGAATTCACGGCGTTTATTGAACAACTTTTAGCTGAGGAGCAAAGCTGATGCCATCTTTTGATGTGGTTTCTGAAGTCGATGAACATGAGTTAAGCAACGCGGTTGACCAAGCCAATCGGGAAATTGGTAACCGGTTCGACTTTAAAGGGGTTACTGCAACGTTCGAACTGAAGGAAAGCGTGATTACGCTGACTTCCGAGTCGGCGTTTCAGCTCAAACAAATGATTGACGTGCTTCACCATAAAATGACGGCACGTAAAATAGACATTGCTTGTCTGGAGACGTCCGACCCTGTCACCAGCTTGAGTAAATCGACTCAAATGGTTAACGTGAAACAGGGAATTGAAACGGTTACGGCTAAAAAAATCGTCAAGATGATTAAAGACAAAAAAATGAAAGTGCAGGCCGCTATTCAAGGTGAAAAACTACGCGTTACCGGTAAAAAGCGCGACGATTTGCAAGGGGTAATGGCGTTCCTTAGAGAGTCCGATATCGAGTTGCCGCTGCAGTTTGATAACTTCCGGGACTGATACTTTCAGGGTTTTCTATATTTCGTCGATCGACCTGATCAGGTCATTATTTACTTTTAAGGATATGCGATGGCAGGTCGTACGATTCAATTTCCGTCCAAGGACAAACCTCTTAAAGACGACGTTAGTGAGTTGGGAGGCCTTGTGGGCCGCGTGTTGCGTGAGCAGTGCGGCGACGAGTTCTTCGCATTGGTTGAGAAAGCCCGTAATGCGGCCATTGAGGGCCGGCAACTAGACGACCACGCCGAACAACCACTTGGCAAGGTGCTAGACGGGCTCGATCCTGTCGCAGCCGCGCGGCTTGTGCGCGGGTTTTCGTCGTACTTTCAAATCGTCAATCTGGCCGAGCGTGTTCACAGAATTCGTCGAAGACGTGAATATTTGAGTTCGCCGCAAGAGCCGCAGCCTGAAAGCATTGAGTGGGCGATGCGCGAGCTTAAAAAGAACGGCGTCTCTGAAGAAAGCCTGAGGGCCAGTTTGCAAGATCTGGTTATTGAGCCTGTGTTTACGGCCCACCCGACTGAAGCGACGCGACGCTCGCTACTGGAAAAGCAGCAACATATTGCAAGGCAGTTAATCCGCAATCTCGATTCCACCATTACGGTGCCCGAGCGGCGCGCAATCATGCTACAAATTCGTGGCGAAATAACCGCTGCGTGGCAAACAGAAGAACACCCTAGCGACCGTGTTACGGTCAGCGACGAGCGCGACAATGTGCTGTTCTTTCTCACCCAAATTTTATATCGCGTGGCTTCTCCATATTACGAAAATTTGCAGCAGTCGTTTAGCGATGTCTTCCCTAACAGTGAGCCGTTGGCGCCAGCCTCTGTTTTACGTTTCAGCTCCTGGGTGGGCGGAGACATGGATGGCAATCCTAACGTTACAGCCCGCACCATTGAGGAATCGTTAGAACGACACCGCAAGGCGATTGTTCGTCGCTACTACGACGACGTGATGGAGCTGTCATGGCGGCTAAGTCAGTCGGCGAGCCGGGTTGCTATGGATGCCGACATTGTCGAGCGCATCATGTTTTATCGCGAAATTCTCGGAGACCGCCTGAGTAACGTACATCCACGGCACGAGACCATGTTCTACCGACGATTTCTGCGCCTGATTGCAGGACGTTTGCAGGCAACGCTTGACGGTCACGCTGCAGGATATACAGGACCTAACGAATTTCAAAGTGACATCCAGCTGGTAGCCAATAGTCTCTCAACAAACAAAGGAGAGCACGCCGGACTGTTTTTGGTAAACCGTCTCCTTGGCAAGATCAGAACTTTTGGTTTTCACCTCGCTACTTTAGATGTACGTCAAGATTCACTGGTGTATCGCGAAGCCATTGGCGCGGGTCTGGGCATCGACAATTGGTTGGAAAAATCGGCCGCAGAGCGCACCTCCCTTGTCAGCCTGGCGCTGGAACAAAATACCCCTGCTGCCGACGTAGACAGCAAAGCGCTGAATGACAGCATCGACGTATTTTCAACAATACGAACGTGTCGCAAGAAATACGGGCGTAAAGCAATAGGGCCGTGTGTAATTAGTATGGCTCAGGATGCCGACGACGTGCTCTCGGTTTTGCTGCTTGCTCAATGGGCCGGTTTCAAACAAGAACCCAACAGTCACATTGACCTGGACGTAGCCCCGCTTTTTGAAACTGTCGACGACCTGCGCGCAGGCCCCGATGTCATGCACAGGTTGCTCTCGCACCCCGTGTATTCGCCACATCTGGATGAGCGCGATCGTCGGCAAATGATCATGATCGGCTATTCCGATTCGAATAAAGACGGTGGCCTGGTTGCCGCCAGATGGGCGTTGCAGCAGGGTCAGCGGGCTCTTGTTAACGTGCTTGCGCAGCACAATACCAAGGTAGTCTTTTTCCACGGACGCGGCGGTAGTATTAGTCGCGGCGGCGGTAAGCTCCACCAAGGCATTCTCGCCGCTCCGCACGGTTCCGTGCAAGGACGCCTTCGGGTGACTGAGCAAGGAGAGATTATTAACGCCAAATACGGATTGCGCGGCATTGCCATGCGCACGCTTGAGCAGTCCACGTCGGCGGTACTTTTGGCTACGCTTGGGCCGGGACGCGAAGAGTTTCCTCAAGCCTGGTACGAGGTGATGGACGACATCGCCAAAGCCAGTCGCGATGCGTACCGCGAACTTGTCTACGACGACGACAACTTCACACGTTATTTCAGAGCCTCTACCCCGATCGATGTGATTGAAAAAATGCGCATCGGATCTCGACCCGCGTCGCGGCGCGAGGGTGCCGGAGTAAAAGACCTTCGAGCCATTCCGTGGGTGTTCTCCTGGACCCAAAGCCGTCAGATTATTACCGGTTGGTACGGCGTTGGCTCAGGCTTCAAAGCGGCAGTAGAGCAGCATGGAGAGGCGTTGATTAAGGAAATGGTCGGAGCGTCTACGTTTTTGCAGACGCTGTTAGATGACGTGGAAATGGTGTTGGCTAAAACCGATATGTCGATTGCGAGGCACTACGCGAAACTCGCCGACGACGACGTCTACTACATATTCGAAAAAATTGAAGCCGAGTTCGCTCTCACTTGCGACATGATTTACTTACTCAAGGGCACTCAGACACTGCTTGAACATGACGCAACGCTTAAGCGTGCCATTATGCTGCGCAACCCGTATGTCGACCCCATGAGTTTTATTCAGGTAGACCTGCTGAAACGATGGCGCATCGGTGGTCGGGAAGACGAGCAGCTGCTGAAGGCGCTGTTCAGTACGGTTAACGGAATTGCTCACGGCCTGCAAAATACCGGTTAGAGGCATAGTTGTCCCTTAAAGGAGAGCACCGCTATGATATTTATGTATATTCATTAAATTCAGTCAGTAACCTCACAAATATTATTACTTTAATATTGAAATAATTATATTAATCACTATAATATTGAAGTGTGAAGAAATTGTGTAGGAGATAGCCATGAGTGCAATTACTAACCTAAGTGCTGAAAAAAGAGCGGCTGCGGCAGGTCCGTTGCTTAGTGCCATTTTCACTATTTTTGATGCTTGGGACTTATCAAATCGAGAGCAACAGACTTTATTGGGATTAAATAATGAAGGCACTTTTTTCAATTGGAAAAAGAAACCAGAGTCTGCCACGACTTCTAATGATTTATTGGAGAGGACTAGTTACATATTGGGCATATGGAAAGCACTACAGATACTTATCCCAGAGAACCGGATTTCAGATAATTGGGTTAAATCAGTTAATAAGGGTCTAGCTTTTAATGGGCAAAGTCCGTTACAAAGAATGTTAGCAGGTCATGTCGTTGATCTTGCGTATGTGCGTCAATATCTCGATGCGCAGAGAGGTGGATAGTAGTGGATTTTACCGACATGGATGTCAAATCAATAGACACGACAACACATCGATTGATCCCTAGTCGCTTTCCTCCAATAGGTGTTTTAGAAAGAGTAGCCTCTCAAGAAGATTTTGATATTTTATTTGAGATTGAATCATTAACAAATGATCGACTCAGAGATGAAGTTGGTGAAATAGCAATGATTGCTGAAGAAGATCGTCTTTTCGGTGATGGAACAAGTTTGATAATGGCACCGTTTACACACCCCCCAGCTTTAGGACAGGGAGGCCGTTTTAATCCTGACTTTGGTGTTTTTTATTGTGCTGCAGAATTTAAAACAGCATTAGAAGAAACAAAATATCATCGGGCAAAGTTTTTTTTGGATTTTGATAGTGGGCCTACAAAAATTGATATGCGTGAAGTATTAACAGATCTAAATAAAGAATTGCATACTATTGCCGGACAACGAAATTTATTATCGGACATATACCATTCAGATGATTACAGTACCAGTCAAGCGTTGGGGCGCAATCTAAAAGCTGAGAAATCCTGGGGTTTAGAATATGACAGCGTTAGAGCTACAAGAATTTGTTACGTTGTATTTCGCCCTCCTGCATTGTCAAACTGCCGTCAGTCCAGACATTTCGAATATCAATTTGATGGTGAAAAAATAGCTCATGTGGTTGAGAAAATTGAAATTAAATAATGACATTGATGATAAGCGCAAAAGCTTAATAGCCTTCTCTAGAATTGTCAGATAATCAGGTCGTTTTAGATTGGCCAATTGTCGTGGCGAGTCGCGGTGAACCAAGGTATTTGAGTTCCGATAACGATCCGCTGTCTAGATATCATCAATGGAAAACGAACCTCAGAATCTTCGACATCAAGGAGGTCAAAACCGTTCCGTATATACCCTTGTCACATCCTTTTGTTGAACGCCTGGTGGGAAGCGTGCGACGAGAGTTTACCGATCACTCGCCTTTTTGGAGCGCGCGCGATCTCGAAGGCAAACTGCGAGTATTCGCTGAGTATTACAATGGATTTCGTGCCCATCACGCGTTGGACGGCGTCACGCCGTAGACGAAGACCGGTGATGGGGATCGCAAGATGGCGAATCTGATTAATTACCGGTGGCAGTCCCACTGTCGAGGCTTGTACCAACTGCCGGTGGCGGCTTGAACTGGAACTCGCCACACACAGGCAAAAAAAAAGCGACCCGAGGGTCGCTTTTTTCTTAGCTTGCAAACGCTCGTTTAAGCACGACGGCGTAGTCCAAGTCCTGCCAGCGCTGATCCGAACAGGATCAGAGCACCTGGAACTGGAACAGGTTGTGCTGTGAAGCCGGCTGAGAAATTCCTCAAGCTACCGCTTTGGTTGGCGGTAAAGAAGAAGTCTACAGTCGTATCCATGAAGCCGTTGCCACTGGCAACCGCTGTGCCTTCTATCACAATGATAGTGGAGTTTTGGAACACCACACTGATGCCAGTCAGTGTGAAGTCGAAACCGCCAATACTTGCAAAAGCACCATTAACACCAAAATCCAGAGTTGAAAGAGTTCCAGAGTCGCCTTGGGCAATGCCGCCAAAGTCTCCACTTGAACCGTCAACATCAAGATCACCACCTGGGAAGGTAATTTCTGTAGTGCTGCCTGTAGATGCCACGGATGCCCAGTCGCCTGAGAAAGTGACGTCGCCAGTAATCAGCGCCGCAGATGAACCAAAGGCAAACATTAAAAGCGTGCTTGCTACTGTGGCCTTAACCAGCTGGTTAATGTTGATGAATTTCATTATCTATCCCCTAAAGACGTAACTGTCTATTATCGTTGTAGTTGCTTCGAACTAGCTACGACGACGGGCAACGGCAAGGCCGATGAACCCGAGACCTACGAGAGCTAGTGTTGCAGGCTCAACTACTGCAGATGCACCTGACGAGTAGTTGAACAATGCGCCGGCTCGGTTACCTGTAAGGTTCCATGTGCCGGTTGTATCATCGAAGCCAGTACCTGACATCATACCAGTACCTTGCAGGACAATAAAGAAGTCCGTTTGCAAAAGAATGCTAATTGAGTCAAGAGCAAACGACCACCCGCCAATTGCCCAGACTTGAGTGCCGGGAGTCAGTGGATCGAAGCTAAAGTCGAAGTAGGTGCCGACATCACCAGACATAATGCCTGAGGTAGCGAAGTCTTCTGTGGCGCCATCTACCATGAAGTCATCATCAATAAAGTCGATGCCAGTAGCGTCACCCAGGCTAGTTCCGCCTGTAGGTAGAAAATCACCTGACATGGTGATGTCGCCGTTAATGAATACAGCGGAAGCGTTGAAACTTACTGCCATTACAGCGGCAGTGACAATCATTTTCATAGTTTTTGTAATAGTCATTATAGTGAACCTTTTCATCCTGAATTTTCCTCTGCATATCGTATTTTCTGCAGAATAGAACCCTATTGTTGCAAGTACCGTGCCCATTTTGATGAGATTTTTACAAAGCCTCAAAAATAATTTTCAAGTTATTGATAACAAACAAAAAAAAGAGTATTTAAGGGGCGTCATAATGTGTGAAGCAATGTCAGCTGCGAGTATAATCCGTGGGGCAACCAGTGACTGTAAGAAATACCGACGTAGCTTATGTAAGTTCGACCAAAAATACGCATGGCTATTTAACTTAATGTAACAAGGTCAACTCCGTTTGGTGGGCGTAGAACACTCTATCCAGCTGGCGTGACGCAACTCGATTTCGTCAGGGTGAATGTAACTTTCCATAACGCACTGCCCACTCACGCTAATGCCCGCTTCCTCTACACTCTGTGAGCGCCCAGAGATTAGCGGATGCCAGTCGTACAGCGGTTTGTTTTCCGAGCGCAGTCGATACGCGCAAGTATCGGGCAGCCAACGAAAGACTTCAGGCTCGTCCGGTGACAGCTGCAGACAATCAGGAACGCGAGTCTGGCGGTTCGGGTAATCGGTGCAGTGGCAATTTGATTGATCCAGCAAATCGCATACGACGTCTGTGTAGTGGACTTCTTCCGTGTCTTCGTCTTCAAATTTGTGCAGGCAGCACCGCGCGCAGTTGTCACACAACGCCTCCCACTCGGTGCGATTAAGTTGGTCGAGAGGGAGCTGCCAAAATTCTGGGCGCTTATTCATGTTGTTTGCTCAATTTGATTGCTCAATGGACTGGTTGTTCTTTGGGCAACACTTGGGTGTGAAGCATCGGTTTCTTGAAGATCGCTGTTGGTTTGACGAGCGATTGGCTGCTGGAGACACCATAAAGTCATTATCCGGTCACTTGGGGCCAGTTACCAGCTAATCACCAGGTTGCGATCTAGCCTGCATTATTCATGAGTTGATGGAATTTATCGCCGCTGTGGTGTGGGCAGTTGTGCTGATCGCCCGCCGGGACATAGCCGTAGC
>QIGP01000147.1 GCA_003228965.1 Gammaproteobacteria bacterium | reverse complement strand
CAACGCATCTCGTTGGTACTGCTCGGCGAGCTCAAGCTTACCCACGCTTCTGTAAGCAATAGACAAGTCCGCTAAAACAACTTTTATCGCGCGCTGCCCTTTGCTTTTATTGGTTTTGAAAAACCGCTTGGATACAGAGTTTCTGAACACATCAAGAGCCTGCTTAAACAACGGTAGTGCTTGTTCTACCTGCCCTTCAGACAAGTGCAAATTAGCGAGATTCTGTAGTATGTCTGCAGTATAAGGATGATCGATTCCGTTAAGTTCTGTACGTATCTCGAGAGCCTGTCGTAAATGCACGTAAGCCTTTTCCGTGCGATTATTACTCGCATAGGCCAAGCCAATTATACGCTGTAAAGTTGCTCTCGGCGCAGGCTGCTCCTGCAGCTGCTGTTCTACCCTGGAAGCGCCCACATCCAGGATATCGATGGCTGTAACGACTTCTTTTTGCAACGCTCCCGGAGTACTCGACTCAAAAACCTCGGTGAGAAAATCCAGAGCATTTTCTGAAACACTTTTTTCAAATGCGATCGTTTTGGCTTGTTGATACATCATTAGCGAAAAACCCAGCAAAGACCCAATAAGAACCACCGCAGCCGCGGCCGGTATTTTATTGCGCTGAATGAATTTTTTGGCCACATAGCGTCGCGTATCCCGAACTGCGATGATGGGCTGACCTTTTTGATACCTGGTGATGTCGGCGGCTAATTGACTAGCTGAGACGTAACGGCGCTGCGGCTCCTTCTTTAGCGCCATCAGCACTATATAGTCCAGCTCGCCCGCCAGCCTTCGTTGCAAACGATCTACAGTAATATTGCGCCTGTCAGCTGCTATCGCCCGGGAAGCATCGGTGCGTTCTTTAACCGTTCCTACAGCCTTGCTGGGAGGTAACGGTGTCTCACTGATAATTATTTTTTCCATTTCGGCGGGCGTCTTATTCACCAATCGAAAGGGGCGCGTACCACACAGCAACTGATAGAGCAGCACGCCAAGAGAGTAGATATCGCTGGAAGTGGTAATCGCTCCCCCCTGAACCTGTTCCGGGCTGGCATAGTCAGGTGTGAGTAGACGATCACCAAGCTGGGTTTTAGCAAGATCGCTCTGCTCAAAGCGATTACTCAGAACTTTCGCTATACCAAAATCGAGCAGTTTTGGAACACCATTGGAGTCCACCAAAATGTTGCCAGGCTTAATATCCCTGTGAACAACCAGGCTCCTGTGGGCTGAAGCCACAGCGGAACACACCTGCTTAAACAAATCGAGTCGCTTGGAAACGTTTAAACGACGTTGATCGCAATAGGCGACCAACGGCACGCCGTCGATGTACTCCATGATTAAATACGGAAGACCATCTTCCGTCTGACCGCCATCGAGCAGTCGTGCAATATTGGGGTGACTCAGGTTTGCCAGAATTTGGCGTTCAGTTTTAAAGCGAAGTAACGCTTCTTCGCTGTCTAATCCATCATGAAGAATCTTGATGGCAACTTGTTGCTTGTATTCGTCGTCAATGCGCTGCCCGAGATAGACCACACCCATGCCGCCGGTGCCGATGACATCGATAACTTTGAACGACCCAATTTGAGATCGAGTCTTGGTACTTTTCTCAAGAACTTGATCTGCAGCCGTTCTTATAAGGTCACCGACGAGTTCTTCGTCAGCGTCCGCTGCGATAACAAGGGCATCTGTCTGTTTGCGAAGCTTCTCATCGCCGTCGCAAGCCAGTTCAACATAGGAGGCGCGCTTCTCTGCAGGCAACTCCATAGCCTGATCGAAAATCTTCTGCAGCTGTGCCCACTGCTGAGTCGAAATAGAATCAGCTTTGGAGCTCATTGTTTAACCAGGCTTTAGCCATGCGCAGATCGCGATGCACGGTTGCTGCTGAAATATCCATAGCTTCAGCAATTTCATCGTAAGTGAGTCCGCCAAAAAAGTGCAGCTCCACAACCTGGCTTTTTCGTTCGTCCACTTTACTGAGCTTGCTTAGAGCTTCATCGAGATGGATCAGATCGGGCTCACGCTCGTCCCCCATGACCAGAGCTTCCTCAAGAGACAGAGTTGTATCCTTTCCACCCCGTTTCTGACGACGATGCGCTTTGGCATGATCCACCAAAATGCGACGCATCAAGCGCGCCGCGATGGCGAAAAAGTGCGCGCGGTTCTGCCATTCCACTTCCATGTCCACCATGCGCATGTAGGCTTCGTTGACAACAGCGGTAGCTTGCAAAGTATGGCCCTTGCGCTCTCCTCGCATGTAGCTACCGGCCAAACGTCTCAATTCCTGGTACACCAGGGGTGTCAGTTCGGATAGCGCGGCCTCATCCCCTTCACGCCACGCGCCCAACAGCTGGGTTACCGAACTCGACATAGATAATTCTCTGTAAAAGCAAACATTCTCAGTATGTTATGCGCCTCGCCGCCCGTGTTGCAACCGTCAGGGCTTGAGGGAATTCACCGATAAGCACCAAGCGTAAACCGTAGAAGCAGAACCGCTCCTTTCGTCGCGGTTTTTTGGCCGGTTCACTGATAAAAGGCTCGACCAACGTACTTTCAAACAATTTTCCGCAAAAGACTAAAACCCTTCATTTACGCCATCGACTTGCGCCTCGCTGCGCAAAACTCGCATTTCTCTGAGCAACGACCTAGTCTGTTCTCTCACTTTAAACACAAAATGGAGAATTCAGTTATGGGCGAAAACAATCAAAGCGGGGGGGGCAATGACCCTATCCCTTTCTCAGCACCTTTACCCACTGAGAAGAAAAACAGCGTCATTCCTGTGGCGATAGCCGCATTTGTAGGAGCTCTCGCGGGAGCAGTAGTTGGCGCACAGCTCAGTTAGACAGTAACAAACTGTTTGGGGTGATCGAGCCTGAGATCACTACGCTTCCACGACTAATCGCGGCCTGGTTCTCCGCGTAAAAGCCTGAAAACAGGGCTCAAGAGGTTCAGCAACAGCGGTCCATACAGCACAAACCAAAAATTCGAAACGCGAGTCAGTCCCTGACTCGCGTTTTTTTATTACAGAACGCCACAAGCTGAATAAAAAATGAGGGAATACCCTAAGAACTGTCGCTATTAGAGGGAGAGCCGGTTACAGGAACGGACCCTTGTAGCCACACGGACAGGCGGTAGCTGGCTCTCACTCATCACACTTGCCACCAAAAAACAGGCCTATGACCAACGCGCCCTTAAAGTACCAGCACCTCGCTGTCGATCAGCGTTATGCCCTGTTCAACAACCAAGGCAACAAGGAGCAACGACCGGAGTCGTTTAACCAGCCCGATCAAGCAACAAGCCACCACTCAATAGGTACAGGATTTTGCAGGCCAAAAATGGGCGAGCCGCTGTTCAAATCTGCGTAGAGCGCCGCTTGGTGAAGCAGGTCTATTTGACGACGCGTAAAGTCGGCTTACTCTCGGGTGGTGGCTCATTCGGCTCGGGCTCGTCGTCAGGTTTTTCAGACGCGAAAATCATACCCTCGCCACTTTCCTTGGCGTAAATACCTAAAATTGCGTGGCTGGGTATATAAATTGTTTCGGCGACACCGCCAAAGTGGGCAACAAACGACACGGCGTCGTTATCCAGTTCCAGATGCTCTACCGCCGTCGAACTGATGTTCAGAATGATCCTGTTGTCTACCGTGTACTGTCTTGGCACACGAACACGCTCGGCCGATGCATCCACGACCACATAGGGAGTTTGTTGATTATCCAGAATCCATTCGTGCATCGCTCTGAACAGATACGGAACACGCGGTGTAAGTTCAGAGTCGCTCACATGTTTCTCACTAAAACGCATCGGGCAATTGCCCGTAGGCGTTTCTACATGCGCATTTCCTGTTCAAGCTCCGTAAGACTGCTCTGGAACGATGGTCGGGCAAAAATGCGTTCCATATAGGCTTCGATAGAGGCGCCTTCGGGCCCAAGCTCAATGCCGTAGCTTGGCAGTCGCCACAAAACAGGGGCAATGCTGGTGTCGACCAAAGAAAACTCGTCGCTCAAAAAATAGTTGTTCGCCATGAACACGTCGGAACTTGCGAGAATACTCTCTTTCAAAATCTTTCGGGCGCGTGCATTTTTCTTGCGATCGGCTGCCGCTTCAATTTCTTCGACCAGGCTGTACCAGTCTTTTTCAATTCGAAACAGTGCAAGGCGGAACTGCGCTCGTGTAACAGGGTCGACCGGCATGAGCGGTGGATGAGGAAAACGCTCGTCCAGGTACTCAACAATTACGCGTGAATCGTAGAGCACCAGCTCTCGATCGACAAGTGTAGGTACGCTGTGATACGGATTCAGGTCCAGCAAGTCTTCAGGCAAACGAGGACCACTAACATCAACGATCTCTACATTGATACTTTTTTCGGCGAGCACAATGCGTACCCGATGGCTGTGCGGACACGTTGGTCGAGAAAAAAGTGTCATTACTGAACGTCGATTGGCGATAATTGCCATAGGTTCTGCCTCCGCAAGAAAATCTTGCTTGTAAGCGCTACGTCTGTTCGCGCAGCTTTATAAAAATGTTTGGCTAGTGAATGTCTTTCCAGTATTCGACTTTCAGCGCATAGGCCAATACCGCAAGTACCAGAAGAAATCCAAGCACCATCATGCCGATTTTTTGACGTTTTATTTTTACTGGTTCACCAACATAGTCCATGAAGTTGACCGTATCCCGGACAAAGCCATCGAACTCTTTAGGGTTCATTGAACCTTCTTCATCCAGTGTAAAATGGTCAAATACTTTAACCATGCTTTCTTTGCCGCTGTCCTCCATAACGGCTTCGTCGCGATAGACAGCTGTTTGCAAGCCCTGAAGTTCCCACAATACATGCGGCATGCTGGACCCTTCGAGCATTTTGTTGTTGACGCCAAACGTACGTGAATTGTCCAGGTAAAAACTCTTCAGATAGGTGTATATCCAGTCAACGCCACGAGATCGCGATGTCAATGAAAGGTCAGGAGGTACAGCACTGAACCAGGACGTAGCCTGTTCCCTGGTCATGGCAGTAGTGACGTAGGCATTAATTTTGTCAACGCCAAAGATCAGATTATCGCGAAGCTGCTCTTCTGATAAGCCCAAATCGGTAGCCAGACGGTTGTAACGAACGTACTGCATTGAGTGACAACCCACACAGTAGTTCATGAAGTTTCGCGCACCACGTTGTAACGAGTTTACGTTTTCAAGATCGTTATTGGCCTGTTGCATGAGCCCTTCACCGCCACCGGCGGCCAAAGCAGGGCTCGGCAATCCCGCAAGTCCCAGCAGCAGTGCAACTGCCCAAATTTTAGCGGCTTGCATAGGTCACCCTCTCTGGCTCGTTCTTATGGCTGCCCATACGTGACCACCACGGCATGGTGATCAAGAACAGAAAGTAGAAACCGGTAAATATTCTCGACAGCAGCGTGTAAAAATCGGTCACTGGCATAAGCCCAAGATAACCAAGCGCCAGAAAGCTAATCACAAATAAACCGAGCATCACCTTGGATATAACACTACGGTAACGCATCGATTTGACCGGGCTGCGATCGAGCCAGGGCAACGCGAACAGTAAGCCAATGGCTCCGCCCATGGCAATGACGCCCATGAGTTTCTCCGGTAAGGCGCGGAGAATGGCGTAGAACGGCGTGAAGTACCACACCGGCGCAATGTGTTCCGGCGTCTTCAGTCGATCGGCGGGTTCGAAGTTCGCGTGTTCAAGGAACATGCCACCCATTTCCGGCGCAAAGAACACAACCAGGAAGAAAATAATAAAAAAGACAACGGTGCCAAAGAAATCTTTGACCGTGTAGTAAGGGTGGAACGGAATACCGTCCAACGGAATGCCGTCTGATCCTTTGAGTTTCTTGATTTCGATGCCGTCAGGATTATTCGAACCGACCTGGTGAAGCGCACCCAAATGCACAACCACCAAGAGCAGCAGCACCAGCGGTAGAGCTATCACATGGAAGGCAAAGAACCGGTTCAGCGTAATGTCGCTAATGAAGTAGTCGCCTCGAATCCACTCCGAGAGACCTTCGCCAATGACCGGAATAGCACCAAAGAGCGATACAATGACCTGTGCACCCCAGTACGACATTTGGCCCCAGGGCAGCAAGTAGCCCATGAAGGCCTCGGCCATCAAAACCAGGTAAATGAACATGCCAATGATCCACAACAGTTCGCGAGGCTTGCGATAGGAGCCGTACAACAGCGCGCGGAACATGTGCAGGTAGATCACGACAAAGAATGCGGAAGCGCCGGTGGAGTGCATATAGCGAATAAACCAACCCCAGTTAACGTCGCGCATGATGTATTCGACAGACGAAAACGCCTCCGCCGCCGAAGGTTTGTAATTCATGGTCAGTAAAATTCCGGTGACCAGCTGGAGCACCAGGACTACCAATGCTAACGAACCGAAGTAGTACCAGATGTTGAAGTTTTTGGGCGCGTAGTATTCGCTAACGTGCGCTTTCCAAAACCCTGAAAAGCCCAGTCGATCGTCAACCCACTGGCCCAGACGCTCAATGCGTCCCCCGCCTACGGTTGCTGGATTGTCACTCATTAACTGACTCCTCCGTCTGCGCCAATTAGTAGCCAGCCGCCTGCAATGCTGCGATACCGCGGCACTTCCAGGTTGGCCGCTGCGGGCATGGATTTGAACACCCGTCCGGCAATGTCGAACATCGAGCCGTGACACGCACACAGGAAACCAACAAGTTCATTCGCAGCCCCGGGAGAACCCACCTGCGGGCGGAATTCAGGCGCGCAGCCCAGATGGGTGCAGACGCCCAATAACACCAAGAGTTCGGGATCGCGCGAACGCGTTGCGTTTTTGGCGTATTCAGGCTGATCGGACTGATCCGAATCGGGATCGAACAGTTCGGGAGTCACTTTTTGCAGGGTATCCAGAGCCTGAGCGCTACGACGCACAATATAGACAGGCTTTCCACGCCATTCGACGCGAAGCATACCGCCCAACTCAAGCTTGCTGATGTCCACTTTAACCGGCGCACCCACGGCCTTAGCCCGAGCGCTTGGTTTAAAGGACAGTACAAAAGGAGCTGCCAGTGCCGCAGCACCTACACCCGCAGTTACTACCGTTGCGGCCGTCAGCATTCGCCTTCGGCCCAAATCTACTTCGCCGTCACTCATTAAATATTCCTCTGGGAGTCAGCCAGTATCAGGACGCTGGATATAAGATGAGCGCATGTGGCCAAACGCGTGTGCGCTTACCATGATCGCGTCTTCCTACGCAGTCGCCTCGAACAATTTCACGTCAAACCGACGAGCTTCTTATAACTCGCTGATACCTAAACTTAATTTTTCGTGCTGCCACGCAATATCAGAAGACACTGGAGGTTCTCGCCAGCGTGTAGTTTCGTCGCCCTTCTTAACGAATGGCCGCATTATACACACCGATTTGCTGCAATGCCTACACCCACATACTATCCGCTATTAGCTTTCCAATACTGTCCTTCGCAATGCCAACTACGGTTACCGACAATTCTCTGCCATCTTTGCTTGTCTACTGGTTAAAAGCGGCCATTATCGGCCTGGCATTAGCTTTCTTGGTGGTTTTAGCTGTCCCCGAACTGCTTCGGCCAAACTCCAGCCAGTCAGGCTATGCTGACGCCGTAGCCATCGCAGCCCCCGCTGTTGTCTACATTTACACCACTAAACCCGTCGCGGTGACAGATATGAGCCGCCGCCTCCAACGACGCGTGGTCACACGAAGAGACACGACCAACACGGTGGGTTCGGGGGTGGTCATACGCGCTGACGGCCTCATTGTGACGAATGAGCATCTGCTCAGAAACGCGCAGAACATATACGTCGTATTACATGACGGTACAGTTGAGCCTGCGACCGTGATGGGCATTGACCCTGATACCGACCTGGCTCTACTGCACATTGACGCCGAAAACTTACCGGCAATTACCATGGGGCGCTCCGATACGCTGCGGATAGGCCAGGTCGTGTTGGCCATCGGCAATGCCTTCGGCATTGGGCAAACCGTGACCCAGGGTATCGTTAGTGCTACGGATCGGGACGATCTCAACCTCAATCGTATCGAACAGTTTGTACAAACCGATGCCTCCATCAATCCGGGTAATTCGGGCGGCGCTTTAGTCGACCTCGACGGCAGTTTAATCGGCATTAATTCCGCCGTGATTAATCCGGCAGGCTCCGACGGCATTGGCTTCGCCATTCCCGTCAACCTCGTGCGAGGGGTGACCGATCAGCTGCTGGAGCACGGACGTGTCATTCGAGGCTGGCTCGGCCTTTTAGCAGAACCTGTGGCCCCTCACCTTGTCGACTCACTGGGTATTGGCGCCGGAGGCATTGTCGTTACTGCAGTGCAGCGTGGATCACCGGCCGAGGCGGCAGGCCTGGGCCCAGGTGATATTATTGTGGCCATTGACAAGCAGCCCGTTCTACGCGTAAAAGATGCGATAAATCGCATCAGCAACATAGCCCCAGGCAGCGAAGTACTATTGAGCGTCGTTCGTGAAGGCCAGATGTTTCAGGCCACAGTTCGTGTCATCGAGCAACCGGTGACCGACTTTAACGGCGGCTAGTCTGGTGCCCGTTTAATGCGCGCGCCAAGCTGATGAAGTTTTTCTTCAATACATTCGTAACCGCGGTCGATGTGGTAAATACGCGATATCTCGGTCTTACCCTCGGCCACGAGACCCGCCAGCACCAGGCTTGCAGATGCCCGTAAATCGGTGGCCATGACCGGCGCAGCGGTAAGTCGCTCAACGCCTTCACTAATGGCCATGTTGCCATCAAGCGTAATTTGCGCGCCCATTCTCTGCATTTCTAGCACATGCATAAAACGGTTTTCAAACACCGTTTCGGTAATGACCCCTCTCCCCTCAGCTACGGCATTGAGCGCGGCAAACTGCGCCTGCATGTCCGTTGGAAATGCGGGGTAAGGCGCCGTGGTGATGTCCACAGCCTTCGGGCGCCCGTTCATCGTCAGTTCAATGGTTGACTCTTGAACATCCAGCGTGGCACCGGCTTCGCGCAGTTTGTCCAGCACAGCTGTTAAGTGGCTCGGATCAACATCACGAAGCTTGACCCTACCCTGGGTGATGGCACCCGCAACAAGATAGGTACCTGCTTCAATTCGATCGGGGAGCACGTCGTAGCAACCGCCACTCAGTTTGTCGACACCGTCAATAATGATACGAGGCGTACCTGCGCCTTGTACGTCGGCCCCGAGCGTATTCAAAAACCGGGCAAGGTCGACTACTTCGGGTTCGCAGGCAGCGTTGTCGATAATGGTTTGGCCTTTGGCCAATACGGCCGCCATCATCAGGTTTTCTGTGCCCGTTACAGTAACGGTTTCGAGGTTTAAGTGCGTACCTTGTAAGCGTTCACATTTGGCGTTTATGTAGCCATTTTCAACGGTAATGTCGGCACCCATGGCACGTAAACCGTCGACGTGAATGTTAACGGGCCGCAACCCGATAGCGCAGCCGCCGGGCAGAGAAACGACCGCTTCGCCAAACCGGCCAAGCAGTGGTCCGAGCACCAAAATCGACGCGCGCATGGTTTTAACCAGCTCATAAGGCGCATAAAGTTTGTCGATTGTGGACGTGTCGACTTCTATGCTGAGCTTCTCGTCCACCGTCACCGAAACGCCCATTTGACCGAGCAGCTCAACGGTGGTGGTGATGTCATCCAGGTGCGGTACGTTACGCACCGTGACAGGACCTTCCGCTAACAGCGTCGCCGCCAGAATAGGTAACGTGGCGTTTTTGGCGCCGCTAATGCGGATATCGCCGTCAAGCCGATTGCCACCTTCTATATGTAGTTTATCCACCGCGTACCTCATCGATGCGTTGTTTTTTTTAAGCTCGGACCTCGCTATCGGTCCCGCTGCTGCCAGGTGTCAGACTCTCTGCAGCCTGACAGTTCGAACCCGCTGGCTTACAGCGCCTTCCACTCCTTTTCGGTAAAGGTCTGGAGTGCCATCGCGTGGATTTCTCTACCCATTAATTCGCCGAGTGTAGCGTAAACCTTCTGGTGACGCTGGAGACTTCTAACACCCTGGAATTCCTCGGCAATGACCTGCGCTTCGAAATGGGTGTTGTCGTCCGATTTAACGATAACCCGCGCATCGGGCAAACCCGCCTCAATCAGTGCGGTTACTTGTTCAGGGGTCATGGTGTCTCCAGTGTTTTTTTCAGGTCTACAGGGCACTTCTAAATACTGGCGGATTTACATTTCGAGTATTTAGAGGTGCCCTGCAGCCCGCGGGTGATGAGAGCCTGACGCTACGTCGCGCCGAACAGGCGTCAAGTGTAGCGAAATATGTGTGAATTCCAAACTATTCCTGCGCCGCGCTCGTAGTCCGGACAAGCAGCGCTGTGGTATCTTCTTGCTCACAACATTCTTGTCGGAAAACGTGAATTTTATGCCGCTTATGATCACGGCCATATTGGCCGGCTTCGCCTTGCTCATTTGGGGTGCCGACCGATTTGTTGTTGGCGCCGCCGCCACGGCTCACCGATTAGGTGTGTCTTCGTTGCTGATCGGACTCACGGTGGTAGGCTTCGGCACGTCTGCACCCGAAATCATGGTATCGATCAGCGCAGCTGTTTCCGGAGCGTCCGAACTTGCGGTAGGCAACGCTCTTGGTTCTAACATCGCCAACATCGGACTGATTCTCGGCATAACAGCGTTGCTTATGCCGCTTGTTGTACGTTCACAAACACTCCGTCGCGAACTGCCGATGTTGCTGGCCATTACGTTGCTCGCGCTCATGCCGTTTCTCGACTCGCACTTAAGTCGTTTCGAAGGTTTCGCCCTGCTCTCGGGTCTGGTGCTCATGCTGTTTTGGCTCGTGCGACTCGAAGCGACCAGCGACGCTAGTGATGAACTTAAAGCTGAGGCTGACGCCGAAATTCGCCACGACCTGACACTTAAAAAAGCAATTGTCATTCTCTTAATTGGCTTGGTCGTACTTTTAACAGGCTCCCAGTTGCTCGTATGGGGAGCCACGGGCATCGCCAAAACGCTGGGCATTTCGGACCTTGTGATTGGACTCACGGTCGTCGCCATTGGCACCAGCCTCCCCGAGCTTGCCGCATCCGTTTCAGCTGTCTATAAAAACGAGCACGACCTGGCCATCGGCAATGTCATCGGCTCCAACATGTACAACCTGCTGGCCGTTATGGGTGTTGCGGGCATCATTCACCCCACCACGCTTAATAGCGCCGTCTTACAGCGTGATTTCCCGGTCATGATAGGGTTAACCGTCCTGTTATTTGCTATGTCCTACGGATGGCGCACAGGGGTTAAACGCATTGATCGAAGGGAAGGCGCCGCACTGTTGCTCATTTTTGTGGTCTATCAGGTATACATAATTTACGGAGAGTTTGTGTGAGCGCCAAAAGCCACAAGCGATCAACGACCATAGGCAGCGTTGACGACGTTCGCAAAATAGCTACCCGAGTGCTGAATATAGAGGCGCAGGCGGTAACCGGTTTATTGCCTCATCTGGACATTGACTTCCACCAGGCCGCTACACTTTGCATGCAATGCTCCGGAAGAATTGTTGTTACAGGCATGGGTAAATCCGGCCACATTGCCAACAAAATCGCAGCCACATTTGCATCGACTGGCACACCGTCATTCTACGTTCACCCTGGCGAAGCCTCCCACGGCGACATGGGCATGATAACCGTGGCCGATGTTGTCCTTGCGGTATCCAATTCTGGCGAGACTGCTGAACTATTGGCACTGCTTCCAACGATCAAGCGGCTCGGCGTTCCACTCATAGCGATGACCGGCAAACCAGGCTCTACTCTTGCGCGCACGGCTTCCGCACACGTCAATGTGGGCGTTCAAGAAGAAGCCTGCCCATTGAACCTTGCACCCACAGCCAGCACGACTGCGACACTTGCCATGGGTGACGCACTTGCCGTTGTTTTACTCGAAAGTCGCGGCTTTACACCGGAAGATTTCGCGCTATCTCACCCAGGTGGAGCTTTGGGTAAGAAGCTACTGCTTCGCGTGGCCGACGTCATGCGCGAGGGCACCGGGATTGCCACCGTTCAAAGCGACGTAAGTCTGGGCGAAGCACTACTGAACATGTCACAAAAAGGTCTCGGAATGACCATCGTCGTTGATAACAAACAACGCATGCTTGGCGTATTCACCGACGGCGATTTGCGCCGGGTAATTGACGCACGCGTGAACATTCACGAAACTTCAATTGGCGACGTCATGATTCGTGACTGCAAATCGGCTCTCCCCGACATGATGGCCGCCGAGGCTGTTTACGTCATGGAAACCTACCGCATCACCGCGCTGCCTGTAGTAGATTCCAACAACATGGTTGTCGGGGCCTTGAACATTCACGACCTGTTCCGCGCCGGAGTGGTTTAATGGTTAAGTTATTGCAAAAACTTGCGGCCGTTGAACTGCTGGTACTTGATATCGACGGCGTGCTCACCGATGGTCGCTTGATGTACGGCGCTAGTGGCGAAATAGGCAAGTCGTTTAACGTAAAGGATGGTTACGGAATTCGCAGACTATTAAATCTTGGCATACACGTGGCAACCATTAGCGCTCGCCACTGCGAAGGCGCCGCTATACGGCTGGCTGAACTTGGAGTAGAGCATATTTTTCTCGGCTGCAAAGACAAAGTCGCGCAACTCGGCAAGCTGCAAAAAGCGCTTGGCATTGGCAAAGACGGTACAGCGGTCATGGGTGACGACATACCGGACTTGAAGATGATGGAGTTGGGACAGCTTGCATTGACACCTAATGACGGTGTGCGTGAGTTACGCGAACGTGCCGACTGGATCACCGACAAAGCAGGGGGACACGGGGCTGTCCGCGAAGTGTGCGACGCCATTGCTAACGCGCGGGAGACCGCTGCGTGACGGCGCGTTACGTTACTTTAGTCGGACTGCTGCTACTGGTGATAGGAAGCGGCTGGCTTTTACGCTCAGAACCGGAAGACGAAACAGGTAGTACACAACGCGCACTCAGCGACGGTTACTATTTACTCGACGCCACCATTAGCGACACCAACGAAACCGGACAGCTCATATACTCACTCAAGGCCCAGCGCATCGATCACGTACCTGACGACGGCAGCGTCAGGTTCACCAATCTTAAAGTACTGTACGCAGTTAACGCAGAAGATTCCTGGACAATAGAAGCCGAGCGCGGTGCTATGGATGCGGACCGAGAAAGTCTCAACCTGCGCGGAGACGTCACCATTACTTCACTTGAAGCGGATGCCGAGCGCAACACGACCATTATCACTGAACAATTGTCTCTCGATATTGCGAGTAACCAGGCGCGTACCGAGCAAGAAGTACGTATTCAAATTAGCGGTGGAGAGCTGCGTGCAAAGGGCATGCAAGCCGACCTTGGCACGAAAAAAATTAACCTGTTGTCCGATGTACGCGGACGGTTCGGAGACACACCATGAAACCTTGTACGAAGCTTACCTACGTTGTCGCGTTACTTATTGCCGTCACTGGTTCAATCGCCAGTGAGGCTCAACTGGTTAATTCATCGCAACCGATTGAAATGGAAGCCGACTCCACCGGCGCCGACGCAACTACAGGCAAAGTCACGTTCACCAATATTTCTATACGCCAGGGCCCTTTGAGCATCAAAGCAGATCACGCCGAGTCTTCAACGCTCGGCTTTGATGACAGTACGTGGATATTTAGGGGAAACGTTGCACTGAATGCACCAGCCTCAACGTTGCAAGCAAGCCGCATGACTCTTCGCTTTGCCAACAAACAGATACAACAAGCCACTCTTACAGGCGCACCATTGCAGTACACAGACAACCTTGATAACGGCACACGAGTCGTTGCTCAAAAGGCAGAGGTAAAATTTGCACGCAATGCAATTTCAACTGTAGAGCTGGAAGGTACGCCTATTGAATTGAGTCGCGCCGCTACCCCCGACAGCACGCGTACCGAGGGCAAAGCCAATTCGATTTCCTACGACGCTGCCAGTAGCACCCTGCAGCTGACCGGTAACGCTGAACTTGGTGAAGGGGTTAATCGAATTACTGGCAATCAAATCACGTATAATTTAGCTACGCGTCAGGTTCTAGCCGCGGCTAACGAGCAAGGTGAAGGTAAAGTACACATTACAATAAATCCTACTAGCGACAACACATCGTCAGCGCAGGATCTTCCGGATACGCTGCCCGTCGAAACAGGGGATAACCCTGGATCGCAAGACAGCGTAGAACCGACAGGTAACGAATGACCATACTGCAAGCCAAGAACCTTAAAAAACGTTACGGATCCCGTACTGTTGTTCGAGGCATTTCGCTTGAAGTGAATGAAGGCGAAGTGGTTGGCTTGCTGGGCCCCAATGGCGCTGGCAAAACCACTGCTTTCTACATGATTGTAGGCCTGGTACCGGCGGATGACGGCAAAATCATCCTCGACGGACAGGATTTGACCCGCGCACCCATGCACAAACGAGCCCGTCTGGGCATCGGATACCTGCCCCAGGAAGCGTCAATCTTCAGAAAACTCAGCGTCGAGCAAAATATTTTCTCAATCCTTGAAACGCGTCGCGGTTTAAGTCGTGCAGATCGGGAGAGAATACTGGAAGAACTTCTCGAAGAACTTAATATAGTCGGTATTCGAGGAAACGTCGGCATGAGCTTGTCAGGCGGAGAAAGACGAAGGGTAGAAATCGCCAGGGCGCTTGCTGCAGAACCCGGATTTATTCTGCTTGACGAGCCGTTTGCAGGCGTTGACCCGATATCTGTGTTAGATATTCAGCGCATTATCCGACAGCTTACCGACCGCGGCATCGGTGTTTTAATTACCGATCACAGTGTCAGAGAAACTCTGGGAATATGCTCACGAGCGTACATACTCAGCGATGGAAAAGTTATTGCGCAGGGATCGCCGGCTGAAGTGCTGGCCAACAAACAGGTACGCGAAGTGTACTTGGGAGAGGATTTTCGATTATAACTATGGTCATGCGGATCACAACAATGCACGACGCTAATGCGACATCCTGTCACTGTCCGGGCGGTCTCGCTTCGGGTTGGAGCACAACTGCAAACTGCGCACTATCATGAAACCGACGTTACAGTTAAGAATTGGTCAATCCCTGACCATGACTCCCCAGCTTCAACAAGCGATTCGACTACTGCAGCTGCCGGTAATGGAACTACAAACCCAGATTCAGGAAGCGCTTGAGAGCAACCTCATGCTCGAAGTCGTTGAAGATGAACACACGACTGAAGTGAAGGCGCTTGAAGCCCCTGCCGAAAAGACCCGAGAAACAGAAACGGACAATACCGTTACTGAAGCGACTTACGAAGATACCTGGGACAAACAAGTCACGGCGGCTGAACCCAACTACAACAGCGCAGGCGGCGAACTACCTATTCAGCAGGACTTTGTCGACCACTCCGGACAAACACTGCACGAACACCTTTTGTGGCAACTGGAACTTGAAAATTTCACCGAATTTGAAGCGGCTATGGGCCGATCCATCATCGACGCGATCAACGATGACGGCTACCTCATTGACGATTTTGACACGATCATTGAAACACTGAACGTCGATCGGCATGGCGAGACCATCAAGGCGTCACACGAAGACCTGGAGCGCGTGCTTGCCAAAATACAAAAATTAGACCCAGCCGGTGTCGCCGCTCGTAACCTTAGCGAATGCCTTGACTTACAACTGCAGCAATTAAGCGACGACACCGACGAACGCGAACTGGCCCGAGAGTTGGTTGCCAATCACCTTGAACTTTTAGCTGAACGCCAATACTCAGCTTTAAGGCGTCGTCTGAAAGTAGACGAAGAATCGATCGAAATTGCAGCCGCACTGGTGCGCAGTCTGCACCCAAGACCCGGCTCTACCGTTAACACGGTACCTCCGGCCTATGTCATACCCGACGTGCACGTCAAAAAACAGGATGGTCGCTGGGTGATTGAACTCAACACGGGCACTACGCCCTCACTGCGGGTCAATCAAGTGTACGCAAGCCAGCTAGCGCGAGGCGCTGAGCACAGCACGTTACGAGGACAGCTGCAGGAAGCACGCTGGCTCGTGCGCAGCCTGGAAATACGCAACGAGACACTGTTTCGAGTCGCTTCGTGCATTGTTGCAAGACAGCAAGCCTTTCTTGAAAGCGGTGACGAAGCCATGTCGCCGATGATTTTGCGCGATGTTGCTGAAGAACTGGACATGCACGAATCGACGATTTCGCGCGTAACCACTAACAAATACATGCGCACCCCGAGAGGTATCTTCGAGTTTAGGTACTTTTTCTCAAGCCACATTGGCACCACTGACGGGAATGAACTATCGTCAGTAGCAATAAGAGCGAAAATTCGCAAACTCATAAACGAAGAGGAGAGCAAAAAGCCGTTGAGCGACAGTAAGATAGCCCAGACCCTACAGGACACGGGAATCAATGTTGCTCGTCGCACCGTTGCAAAATACAGAGAATCCATGAACATACCAGCGTCCAGCGAGCGCAAGAAAATCGCGCTCCTACGCTAGGCCGAAACAGGAGTCAGCAATGCAAATTACAGTTACCGGGCACCACGTAGACGTCACCGCCGCACTTCGATCTAGTGTCGAAGATAAAATGGAGCGCCTCGAGAGACATTTTGATATGGTCACCGACGCGCACGTCATCCTCACGGTTGAAAAACTGCGCCACAAGGCTGAGGCCAAAGTCCAGTACCGCGGTAGGACAATTTACGCCGACTCGGTTGATCAAGACATGTATGCTGCGATTGACAGTCTTGTCGACAAACTTGATCGACGTGTTAAAAAATCCAAAGAAAAAATAACGAACCACCATGCCAGGGAAGCAAGAAAAACTATCCTCGAATGACGAGCCGCACGGCGCGTCTGAAGTAGAAATGGCCAGCGTCACTTCGCTGGCCGATCTACTTACACCAGAGCGTGTGCTGTGCAACGTCACAGCCCGATCTAAAAAGCATTCTCTGGAAATCGTTTCACGGTTACTAACGAACGATCAGGACTCACTGACTCAGGCCGAAGTATTCGACACCATATACCAACGCGAAAACCTGGGCGGCACAGG
This sequence comes from Gammaproteobacteria bacterium, assembly GCA_003228965.1. GTDB lineage: Bacteria > Pseudomonadota > Gammaproteobacteria > Steroidobacterales > SZUA-146 > SZUA-146. The sequence goes on along the minus strand of QIGP01000147.1, from coordinate 1,568 downwards.
ACTTGGTGAAGGCTTCGCTCTGCCCCACGGCCGCGTTGACGATCTTGAGCACAGCGTAGGCGCCTTTTTAATGCTGGCGCAGCCAATCGATTTCGACCTTGAAAGCGGCGAAGGAGTAGACATGATCTTTGCCCTGACTGTACCAAATGAGAGTAACGAGCAACACTTGCAGGACTTGTCGGCTATCGCCCAACTTCTTGCCAATACCGACGTCCGCGGTCAGGTTAGCCACCTGGTAAGCAGCCTTGAAATATACCATGTGCTGATAGACCTCTCTTCGAGCATCGACGACTGATATGGGCCAACTGATTTTCGTGAGCGGACTTTCGGGATCCGGAAAGACCGTGGCACTTCACATGCTCGAAGACCTCGGCTTTTATTGCATCGACAACATTCCTGCCGAACTGCTGCAAACGTTCGTCAAACACACCATTGACGCCGAAGATCCTATTTTCGAGAAAACGGCCGTAGGTATCGACGCGCGAAATCGCGCCACCGACGTCTCTCGTGTGCCAGCCCTGTTCGCACGCCTACGCGAACTGAACATTGAGCACACGGTCATCTTTTTGCACGCAGGAGAAGCTGAGCTGCTAACGCGCTACAGCGAAACGCGTCGCAAACACCCTTTAAGTCGCGGTGGTATTGGTTTGCGCGACGCACTAGTGGCCGAACGCGAGCTACTAGACCCTATTAGCCGCGAAGCTCATCACATTATCGACACCAGCGGTATGAGCGTGCACGACCTGCGCGAGCTGGTTCGTTCGCGTGTAGCCCGTGAAACCTCGTCCAAGCTCACCTTGCAAATAGGTTCGTTCGGGTTCAAGAATGGCGTGCCATCCGATGCAGATTTTGTTTTCGACGTGCGCTTCTTGCCCAACCCGTACTGGGACAAGAATTTGCGCGCCTACAACGGCAGGGACAAACCGGTCATAGAGTTTTTGCAGTCCCTGGACCTGGTGGGCGAACGCATACAAGACATCATTGATCTGCTTGAAAAATGGCTGCCCGATTTCGAGGCCAACAACCGCAGCTACCTAACCGTTGCCATCGGCTGCACAGGCGGACAACACCGCTCTGTTTATGTTGCCGACCGACTGACTGAATATTTCAGCAAAAAATACGAGCGGGTAAACTGTCGCCACTCCGCCCTTAATCAATAGGTATTTAGGGGTGCCCTTTAGCCACTCAATACTGTCGCCCATAGAAAAACTTGCCTCGTACGTCGCGGCGCCACTTTAGCTAAACCTTATTCAGATGCTAGACTCATACCTGGACCTGCTTTTAGTGGAATGGGCATGAAAGAACTCGCTGTACGCGTTTGTAACCCCCGTGGCCTGCATGCCCGTCCATCCGCCCAGTTTTCGTCCACCGCCAAGAAATTCGACTGCCACGTCACCGTTACAACCAGCGAGCGCAGCGCAGACGGCAAAAGCATCATGGGCCTGCTTACACTTGCGGCCACCCACGACAGCGAATTGAAAATTTGCCTGGTCGGACCTGAAGCCGAACTTGCAGCCAATGCCCTTCTTGATCACTGCCACGAATCTATTTGCCTAGCCGAACGGGAT